>JAOTTZ010000045.1 GCA_029864165.1 Burkholderiaceae bacterium | reverse complement strand
ATCAATGCCGGCGTGACCGGTATACGCATGGACGTGAACAATCTAGGCGCTACTGATCTTCATCTGCGCTTGTCGTTTTTCGATCCAGTCGGCGCCGACACCGCTTATTCGAGCAACGCGGTCGTAGTTTCGCCTGGCAGTGGGTGGGAACAAATTCTGTTCCCCATCGACCCTACTGCACTGACAGGCTCTGCCAATGCCGCTGCTACGTTATCAAACGTTGCGCAAGTTCGGCTGTACCACAGCCCTGGTGGCGGCCCCGCGCCGAATGGCCCTGACGTTGCGGCGCAGTTGGGTCTAGACAACGTCACTGCGGTCCCTGAACCGCAGACGGGGTTGATGTTGGCCGCCGGCCTTGCGACACTCGTAGCGGGCAAGCGCGTGCGGGGTCGCCGCTAGAACGGCACAAAGTTCGTTCATCGATTGATATTCACAGATTGCTCAGAGGAGGTAGACAAAACATGAGGACCATCACCAAGATCGGCAGCGTTTCTGCAACGGCTATTGCCTTAACGCTCGGGCTCAGTGCCGGGGCTCGAGCGAACCATATTCTTCCCGCCATCGAGGCTGGAAGCATTGCCATCCGCCTCAACCCTATCGCAACCGAGTTGGCGGCCCCAGATTACGCGATCAGCGCGCCGGGTGACACCAGCCGCCTTTTCGTGGTCGAACAAAACGGGCTGCTGAGGGTGATCCAAAACGGCAGCCTTCTTGCTGGTCCTGCGCTGGACATTCAGACTCGCGTGTCACCGCCTCTCAATCCCGCCAACGCCAATGACGAACGCGGCTTGCTGGGGCTCGCTTTTCATCCGGGCTACAACACGCCGGGCAGCGCCGGATTTGGCACGCTCTACACCTACCACAGCGAATCCATCGCTGCTGGGACATCTTTGACCTATGCGACGCCCAATGCGGATCCGCTCAACCCCGCCGCACAGAACTTCAAGAACGTCGTTGCCGAGTGGAAGATCAGTGTCACCAACGCAAACGTGGTGGACCCAAATTCCCGGCGCGAAATCATCTCTTTAGGCCAAAACGCTGGCAATCACAACGGCGGAACGATTGCTTTCGGTCCGGATGGCTATCTTTATCTGGGAGTGGGTGACGGCGGCAACCGCAACGACGTGGGCCCGGGCCATCTCGAGCCCGGTGGTAACGCCCAAAGTCTGACCACGCCGCTGGGCAAAATGTTGCGCATCGACCCGCTGCATCCGACGTTGACGTCCGGCAGCGCCAATGCCGAGAGCAGCAACGGCGAGTACCGGATCCCAGTGGACAACCCGTTTCAGGGCGTCGACCAAGTGCCTGAGACCTTTGCCTACGGGTTTCGCAATCCCTACCGCTTCAGCTTTGACCGGCCCGACCTTGGCGGCACGGGTGATTTGATCCTCGCCGACGTCGGTCAGGGCAACATTGAGGAAATCGATCGCGTCACGATAGGCGGTAACTACGGATGGGCCGTCAAGGAGGGCGACTTTGTTTTCTTCCGAACCGATCCCGATGGCCTCGGGCCGATCAATGCCGGTGACATTGGCAACCACACGCCCGGGGATCCGAGCGGCCTGATCGATCCGATCGCCGAGTACGACCACGGCGACGGCATCTCCATCACCGGCGGCTTTGTTTATCGCGGCAGTGCGATCCCGGATTTGTTCGGCAAGTACGTGTTCGGTGACCTGGCGCTGAGCAGAGACGCCACTGGGGCACGCGTTGATGGAAGAATGTTCTACGCCGACCTTGAGACGGGTGAAATCAAAGAGTTCGTTCTCGATCAGTTTGCCGGCGGCGGGTTGCCCGACGGCCTGACCGTGCACGGCTTCGGTGAAGATGCGGCCGGAGAGCTGTACGCTCTGGTCACCAACACCCCCGCCAACGGGACCGGCGGTATCGTCTACCAGCTCGTGCCCGTGCCAGAGCCAGCCACGTGGGCCAGTCTTGGTATGGGAGTATTGGCGCTGCTGACGGTCGCCCGGCGCAAAAGCGCGAGAAGCCTAAACTTGTCCTGAGCGTCTAGCGATGCTTTAGCGCGCTGATGCGGTCGCGGGGCCACACGTCCGTGCAGGATGTTGTGGCCCACGTCGGGCTATGCACAATAGCGGCCGTGGCCGGGCCACATGTGGACGACTTGCCGCGTCATGCGACTGAGCTCGCTGCAATACAGGCAAACAACATGTCGCTGCGGGTCAGTGTGGCACACTCAAACCTTTGAGTGCCCTCACTGCCCCGGCGCCAATCGATGCGCCAAACCGCTTGGCCAGTCTCTCGGCCACACTTTCTTTGGGCGTGTAGTCGATGATGGTCTCGGCCTTGACCACTTCGCGCGCCACGTAGTCCAGACTACCGATCTTGTCGACCAGCCCCAGTCGCACGGCTTCCTCGCCGTTCCAGAACAGCCCAGAAAAAATCTCTGGCGTCTCGATCAAGCGCTCGCCGCGGCCTTGCCTGACCACTGCAATAAACTGTTGGTGTATCTGATCGATCATCGCTTGCGCGTATGCGCGCTGCGCTTCAGATTGAGGCGAGAACGGATCGAGCATTCCTTTGTTCTCGCCTGCGGTAAGAAGACGTCGTTCGACACCGAGTTTTTCCATTGCGCCGGTGAACCCGAAGCCATCGATTAACACGCCGACAGAGCCGACGATCGATGCCTTGTCGACGTAGATTTCGTCGGCGGCCACTGCGATGTAGTAAGCGCCCGAAGCGCAGGTCTCTTCCACCACCGCATAAACCTTCTTTTTGTGCAACGCTTTCAGGCGGCGAACTTCGTCGTTGATGATCCCAGCCTGCACCGGACTACCACCGGGGGAGTTGATGCGCACAATCACTGCTCGCGCGCCCGAATCTTCGAAGGCGTTCCTGAGCCCCTCGACCACGTTCTGGGCACTGGCCTCGGCGTCCGAAGCGATCTCGCCCCGCACTTCGATCAGCGCCGTGTGCGGCCCCGACGGTGCCGCGGGAAAATTGCGCTGCGCCAGCAAGGTAAAACCCAAGAAGACGAACAGCACCAACCACGCCAACCGCGAAACGATGCGCCAGCGGCGCTCGCTGCGCCGATCTTTCAAGTAGTCGAACGCGAATCGCTCGGCCACACCGCCCCACGCGGTGGCAGCGTTGGCCGCCGATGTTGCGGACGACCCCGGTGCGGGTTGCCCAGGGGGGGGCTCATCTTGGGGGCCAGCTTGGATATTCATGGGCAGCTTTCATTGGCTTACGGTGGTTCGCCGTCGGCGGGTAATGTATCGCGGCTAGGATACCAATAGATTTGACCGTCTTGTTCTTCCACCCTCAGCGTGGTTAAACCACCACGCCCGCAGGGTCCCCTGACGCAGCGGCCGGTCCACGGTTCGTAGGTCGCGCCGTGGTTCGCGCACATGATGAATGCTTTACCGCTGTCGAGAAACTCACCGGCTTGCCAGTCCATCTCAACGGGGACATGCACGCAACGGTTCAGATAAGCCACCACACGGCCTTCGTGACGCAGTGCAAAAGCACGCGCCGGCTGCCGGTAGTGCAGCACGTTGAAGACATGGGCGCGGCCTTTTTCGGCCAAATCGGTGCTGGCACACAGAGGCAACCTCTCGGCGGGTGCTTGGTCAGCCATTTTGCAACAACCAGCTTTGTAGGTCGGCCACGGTGCGCGCCACATGACACGGGGCATGCTCGCTGAGCAACGCTACCCCGTGGGCGCCATAGCTCACGGCCAGGCGGGCTGTCCCCGCATTGGCCGCCAGCAGCATGTCGTGCGTCGTATCGCCGATCATCAAGGTGCGCCCGGGCGGCGCATCGAGTTGCGTCATCAGCTCCAGCAACATCTGCGGATGCGGCTTCGAGCTGGTCTCGTCAGCGGTGCGGGTGGCGTCGAACACACCGTCCAAGTTCGCCATGCGCAGCGCTTCATCCAACCCGCGTCTAGACTTTCCGGTCGCTACGGCAAGCCGGTGGTTGCGCGCCTTTAATACGTACAGCATCGCCAGCGAGCCTTCGAAGAACACCGATTCGTGCTGGCGCGCAATGTAGTGGTGACGGTAGCGCGCTGCCACTTCTATTTGGCGTTCTCGCGACAAGTCTGGTGCAATGTGTCGCAGCGCGTCGACCAGGCCCAAGCCAATCACGTAGCTGGCGTCGACGTCACCCGGGACAGCTGCACCCACGTCGGCACAGGCCGACTGAATGCAGCGGGTAATAAGCGCGGTGGAGTCGAACAGCGTGCCATCCCAATCGAAAACGATCAGGTCGAACTGACGCGGTTTCGATAAAAACAGATCGAGGGCGGATGGCATCACAGCACGCAATCTTGCAAGCACAGGCGCGGCAACAAGACGCGCCCCGTGCCTTGTTTAGTGCAGTTGTTCAACGGTCAGCCCTCAGCGCGAGGTGCGGGCATGCGCCAATGCCGTCACGGCGGCTGCGCATTCCTTAGGCAAATGGGCAGCGAGCTCGACAACTTCACCGCTGGCGGGGTGCTCGAAACGCAGTCTGCTGGCATGCAAAAACATGCGGTCCATACGCTGGCCAGGCACCGCCTCGCCACGCGCTAAAGCCTTGTTGACAGCGAAGTCACCGTACTTCGGGTCGCCGGCGACTGGGTGCCCTTCGTGCGCCAAATGGACACGAATTTGATGCGTACGCCCGGTCTTGATGGTCACATCGAGCAAGGTGAAAGCGGGCCAAAACTCCACAACGCGTACGAGCGAAACCGAGCGCCGACCATCGGCATCATCAACCGCTGCGCGCACCCGCCGCTCGCCTGCTGCATCAAGATACTTGTACAGCGGCACGTCGATGACCTTGCGTGCCGCTGGCCAGATACCGATGACCAGCGCGGCATACGTCTTGACGGCCGTACGTCGGCGCAATTGGTCTTGCAGCGCGACGAGGGCAGAGCGTTTTTTGGCAACAAGCAGCAGCCCTGAGGTTTCCTTGTCGAGCCGGTGCACCAACTCAAGAAATCTAGCTTGCGGCCGTGCTTGACGCAGTTGCTCTATGACGCCAAAGCGCACGCCGCTGCCACCGTGCACCGCAACGCCTGCAGGCTTGTCTATGGCAATCAGGTAATCGTCTTCCCACACCAGGGGGAACTCACGCGCACTGACTCGCGGCCCGGCTCTGGGTTCGCCTCCCCGCGAGACTCTCACAGGAGGAACGCGAACCTCGTCACCCAGCGCGAGGCGGGTATCAGCTGCCGCGCGACCCATATTGACCCGGACTTCGCCAGAACGGATCACGCGGTAGATGTGCGCCTTGGGCACGCCCTTGCACAGCTTGATCAGGTAATTGTCGAGCCGCTGTCCCTGCGAGTCTTCATCGACGCTGAGCCGGCGCACGGCAGGGCCGGCTGCGCTCGAATCGCCCCGGACTTGCGGCTGCATTTGAGGGACAAATGCAGCGCTTTTCCGTGTGAGCCCCGTGACGCCTTTGACCCCTATAATGCGTTGCACCACGTTAGTGTTTCTAGATGTTTGACCTGTTCCCGAGTTTACCCGGCGGCCTTTGATTCCCAATGGCCGTCAAACACTGGAGACAACGCGCGGCGGTGCGGTGCTTGCGCCGAACCGACAATGGGGATGCGACGCAGGCCCTGAACGACAACCCTAGCAGTTCACTGGCGGGGAAGCCGGACGCGGCAGGCGGTTGAGCAAACGAAGAAAGACCCCAAGCGGGCGGCGCAAAAAGCTTCGAAGCCCGTAGGGAAAACAAGGATTCCAGGTGAGAGGCCAAGACTCTCAAGAGCGCTTAACCAGTACTGCACGGCGACTCGTCTCGGCCTTTTGCCCGCGTCGAGCGAGTACGCGGATGTTGTTCTCAACCACAGCGATTTTTTCATCACGCCGGACTTCGCCGCCGCTTTTTGCGGCCGTGCGGGTGTCGCCACGGTTGAGCGTGAAATCGCCTGTTCTTGATGCACGCCCAGGCGGCGCGACGCTGGCGGCACGACGCCCGCACTCGTCTCGCCCAGACGCGGCGAACAAGCTCGATCGATTGATCGACAACGCAGGACTGGGCTTATCCTTGCCGATATCTTTTTCGTTTCTCTGGCATCTGAGCGTTGCTAAGCGCGGTTTGACCCGAAGGCAACGGATGCAAAGGCTCTGGCTCGCCGACTGTGGCGAAGCCGGCGCACTAAGGAGAACACATGAAACGCATGTTGATCAATGCGACGCAAACCGAAGAGCGTCGCCTGGCCATCGTCGACGGCCAGAAGCTGATGGACTTCGAGACCGAAATCGAAGGAAGAGAACAACGTAAAGGCAACATCTACAAAGCGGTCGTCACCCGCGTTGAGCCGTCGCTAGAAGCCTGTTTTGTCGAGTATGGCGAAGACCGGCACGGTTTTTTGCCGTTTAAGGAAATTTCGCGCAACTACTTTCGTGACGGCGTCGATGTGCGTAGCGCGCGCATTCAAGACGCGATCCACGACGGCGACCAGCTGCTCGTACAGGTAGAAAAAGAAGAACGCGGCAACAAGGGCGCAGCGCTGACCACTTTCGTCTCGTTGGCGGGACGTTACCTGGTGTTGATGCCCAACAACCCGCGCGGTGGCGGCGTGAGCCGGCGCATCGAGGGCGACGACCGAGAAGAGCTCAAGGAAACACTAGACCAGCTCGAGTACCCCAAGGGCATGAGCCTGATCGCTCGCACCGCCGGCATCGGCCGCAGCGCGCCCGAGTTGCAATGGGACTTGAACTACATGCTCAAACTGTGGGCGGCCATCGACGGCGCAGCACAAGCGGGCAAGGGTGTGTTCCTTATTTACCAGGAATCTTCGCTCGTGATCCGCGCCATTCGCGACTACTTCACGTCCGACGTCGGCGAAATTCTGATCGACACCGACGACATCTACGACCAGGCCAAGCAGTTCATGAACCATGTCATGCCTGAGTCGGCCCCCAAGGTCAAGCGCTACCGCGACGATACGCCTTTGTTCTCGCGCTTCCAGATCGAACACCAAATTGAAACGGCTTTCTCGCGCACGGTCAACCTGCCCTCGGGTGGCGCCATCGTGATCGACCACACCGAAGCGCTGGTCTCGGTGGACGTGAACTCGGCGCGCTCAACGCGCGGCAGCGACATCGAGGAAACCGCCACGCGCACCAACCTCGAAGCTGCCGACGAGATTGCCCGTCAGATGCGACTGCGCGACTTGGGTGGCCTGATCGTGGTCGATTTCATAGACATGGATGAGTCCAAGAACCGACGCAACGTGGAAATGCGCCTGCGCGAGGCGCTGCGCCAAGACCGTGCACGCCTGCAACTGAGCCCCATCAGCAAGTTCGGGCTGCTCGAACTCAGCCGGCAGCGCCTGCGCCCCGCGCTCAGCGAAGGCAGCCACATCACCTGCCCGCGCTGCAACGGCACCGGGCACATACGCGACACCGAATCGAGCGCTTTGCAAATTCTGCGCATGGTGCAAGAAGAATCGATGAAGGAAAACACCGCCGCGGTGCATGTGCAAGTACCGGTGGAGGTCACAAGTTTTCTGCTCAACGAGAAACGCAACGAGATCACAAAAATAGAGCTCAAACAGCGCACCACCGTCCTGCTGGTCCCCAACCCACACCTGGAGACGCCGAACTACCGCCTGGAACGCCTGCGCTACGACGATCCGCGACTCGAAAACTTGCAGGCCAGCTACACCATGATCGAATCCGCCGACGATGAAGTTGGCATCACACGTCGCGAAACGGCCAAGCCTAAGCAGGAACCGGTGATCAAAGGCGTGCTGCCCGAGCAACCAGCCCCGATTCCACTGGCTGCGGGTGCGACCTCCCACGTCGTTACCGCACAAGCGACGCCGTCACCTGGCGGCGGGTTTTTCGGCTGGATCAAGAATCTGCTTGGAAACAGCGCTCAGACGCCTGAGGCGGTCGCCGGCAGCAGCAGCAAGGCCGCTGCCCCCGCAGCCAGCCCCGCCTACGCGCCCGAAAGCGAGCCCAAACGTGGAGGCCGTCACGGGCGTGGTGACAAGCGTGGCGGTCGCGACGGCAGGGGCGCTGAGCGGGGTGGTAAGCGCCCCGAACTCGGAACCGAACCGCGCGACAGTGAGCGCGGCGACCGCAAAGACAAACGACCGCCGCGTGGTGAACGAGAAGAACGTATAGAGTCGAGCGGGGGCGACGCTGCAGCGGCTACGCGCGCGGCGCAGACAGAGCCGCGAGAGCCGCGCGAGCGTGGCCCTCGTCCAGTTCAGGGTGAACGCGCAGCGCGACCACCGCGCGGAACACGCCCCACCCCCACCGCTGAGATCGCCACACCTGAAGTGGTAGCGCGACAGGACGCTGCCGCACCGGGCTTCGTGGAAACCATCCCCGGCGCCGATACCGCAGACATCAACGGCGAAAAGCGCAGCGACAGAGGTCGTCGCCGCCGTCGTCGGGGTGGCCGTGATCGCGGCGAGGCACGCGATGGAGCCTCGGCACCGACGCAGGCGCAAAGCGTTGATAGCGAATTCATGGTTGAAGATGCGCCAGAGGCAGAGGGCGAAGAGCTTGCAACGACGCGGCCAGCGCCGACCTCGGGGCAACAATCCGCGACGGTTGAAGGTGAGGTTGCAAACACAGCACCGCTTGCATCCGTGCTGCTTGAACCGGACAATATCGCCGCGTCACCACCTGTCACACCGCTTCACGCGCCACCGGCAGGCGCGGCCGAGGCGGCGCTGGCGACAGAACCGTTCGCGCTCAACACCGAACAACTTCGCAGTATGGCGAGTTCGGCCGGTCTGGAATGGGTCGGCTCGGACGCCGAGAAGATGCGCTCGGCCCAGCAAGCCATGGCCAGCGAGCCGCGCGCGGCGCATGTGCCTCGCCCCCCGGCAGCGGAGGCAGTGGTGGACGAAAGCCCGCTGGTGCTGGTGGAAACACGCAAGGATCTTGCACAGATCAAGCTGCCGTTTGAGACAAACCAAGAGTCACGGCGCTAGGCATGAAAGATCGCTTAGGCTTGCGCCAGGCGCGCACTGACACTGAATTCGCAGCCGAATGCACTACTTCGCCGCCCCAAAGAGGCGCCGTGGTTGCACCGGTTGCGGTGACGCTTTCTGCTACATTGTTATGCAAACTTTGCAGGCGAGGCCGATGCTGAGGCCCTGCCAACTTTAAAGCCCCCAACCTGATCAACAAGCATCCTGCTAGGAGACCCTGATGGCCAAGACCGT
>JAOTTZ010000492.1 GCA_029864165.1 Burkholderiaceae bacterium | reverse complement strand
TTTATTGGCTTGTTTGCTTGTGCTTGCCGCATGGGGGGTGCAGGCGCAGGGAGTCAAGATCGGCTATGTCAACAGCGATCGCGTGCTGCGAGAGTCGTTGCCGGCCAAGGCGGCGCAGAGAAAACTCGAGACCGAGTTCTCCAAGCGTGACAAGGAACTTGCCGCGCTCGCCAGCAGTCTGAAGGACTTGTCGGAGAGGCTCGAGAAAGACGCGCCCACTTTGTCGGACAGCGATCGCGCCAAACGACAACGTGCCTTGGTCGAGCAAGACCGCGAGTTCCAACGCAAGCGTCGGGAATTGCAGGACGACCTGAACCAGCGCAAGAACGAAGAATTGCAAGCACTGGTCGAGAGGGCTGACAAGGTCATCAAACAGATTTTCGAATCCGAGAAGTACGACCTGATCTTGCAAGAAGTTGTGTTTGCGGGTCCCAAGGTCGATATTACCGACCGGGTGATCAGCGCGCTGAACGGTCGGCCCACGAAGTAGAGCGCAACATAGTGTGATTGACGCCGCACTGGGTGATATCGCTGAGGCGCTCGGCGGCGAGTTGATCGGCGACCCCGCACTGCGCATCACCCGGATCGGCCCGCTGGAATCGGCCACGCCATCGACACTGAGTTTTCTCTCCAACCCGCGCTATGAGTCGCAACTCGCCGCCACGCAAGCGGCTTGCGTGATCGTTGCGCCGCCGCTGCGCGAGGCCGTGCTTGCCCGCAGTGCCGCGCTAGTCACCCCCGACCCCTACCTTTACTTTGCGCGCGCCACACAGTGGTGGGCAGCGCGCGTCCGGCACCCGATGGTGGCGGGCGTGCACGAGAGTGCGCTGGTCGACGGCACGGCACAAGTCGACGCAAGCGCGTGTGTTGGACCACTGACCGTGATCGGTGCCGGCGCCATGGTCGGTGCCCATGCTGAGATCGGCTCGCATTGCATGATCGAGGCCGGCGCCAGCGTCGGCGCGTCGACGCGGCTCGCGCCAAGGGTTACGCTGGGAGCGGCGTGCCACATCGGAGCGCGCGGCATTGTCCACAGTGGCGCCGTGATCGGCGCCGACGGCTTTGGCTTTGCGCTGCACGAGGGCTCGTGGGTCAAGATTGAGCAGCTCGGCGCAGTCCGTATCGGCGACGATGTTGAGATCGGCGCCAATACCTGCATAGACCGTGGTGCGCTCGACGATACCGTGATCGAAGACGGCGTCAAGCTCGACAACCTGATCCAGATCGGCCACAACGTTCATATCGGCGCCCACACGGCCATGGCCGGCTGCGTGGGTGTCGCGGGCAGCGCGCGCATTGGCGCGCACTGCAGTGTCGGCGGCGGCGCGGTGATCCTGGGGCACTTGAGGCTGGCCGATCATGTGCATATCTCGGCGGCAAGCGTGGTCACGCGCTCGATCAACGAGCCGGGCCACTACAGCGGCGTGTTTCCGATCGACGACAATGCCGCGTGGGAGAAAAACGCTGCCACGCTGCGCCAACTGCACGCTCTGCGCGAGCGGCTACGCGCGTTGGAGAAAAAGTCACCATGATCATGGACATCCATCAAATCCTTAAGCAACTGCCGCATCGTTACCCTTTTTTGCTGGTTGACAGGGTGTTGGAAATCGACAAGGGCGTTCGCATCAAGGCGCTGAAAAACGTCAGCATCGACGAACCTTTCTTCGGTGGCCACTTTCCGCATCGCCCGGTCATGCCCGGCGTGTTGATGCTCGAAGCCTTGGCCCAAGCGGCTGCCTTGCTGGCGTTCGATACGCTGGGCGTGACACCGGACGACAAAACGGCGTATTACTTCGCAGGTATCGACAAAGCCCGCTTTAAACGGGTGGTTGAACCGGGTGACCAACTCGTGCTTGACGTGAATCTTGACCGCATGAAGTCGGGCATATTCAAGTTCACGGGGCGGGCACTGGTGGGTGCCGACCTGGCCGTCGAGGCCGAGTTGATGTGCACCATGCGCACCATCGCGTAGTGGTAGACGTGCCGCAAGTTCACGCCACAGCTGTTGTTGACGCGCGTGCCGAGTTGGCTGCTTCGGTCAGCGTCGGCCCGTACGCGGTCATCGGCAGCGATGTTCAGATCGATGAAGGCACTACCATCGGACCGCACTGCGTGATCGAGGGCCGCACCCGTATCGGGCGCGACAACCGCATCTTTCAGTTTGCGTCCCTGGGTGCCGCGCCGCAAGATAAAAAATACACCGGTGAAGCCAGCGAACTGCAAATCGGCGATCGCAACACCATCCGTGAGTTCTGCACCTTCAACCGCGGCACCGCGCAAGGTGGCGGCGTCACCCGTCTGGGTGACGACAACTGGATGATGGCCTACGTGCA
>JAOTTZ010000491.1 GCA_029864165.1 Burkholderiaceae bacterium | reverse complement strand
CGGCGTGAAGGGCACCGCCGCCAGCAGCTTGGGGTAGTAGGCCAGGCCATGACGCTCGTGGGCGGCAGCCCAAGCCCAATCGAACACATACTCGCCGTAGGAGTGATCTTTGAGGTACAACGGGGCAGCTGCTACCAGTACTTCTTCGTTGTGGTCCTTCTCATAGATGGCGACAAACTGCGCTGTCCAGCCAGTCGCGCTCACCGCACTGCCGGACTCGTGCAAAGCCGACAGGTACTCGTGGCGCATGAACGGCGTGGACGAGGGCTGCAACTCGAGCAATGCGTTCCACTGCTGAGCATCGACCTGATCGGGGCGTTCAAATACCCGAATGACATAATCGTTTGAGTCGTTTGCTACTCGCATATGTCAGTTCAACACTGGGTGAAGGTCGCGCTGGCGCAAATCAACGCCACGGTGGGGGATTTGGCCGGCAACGCGAACAAGATAGTCGAAGCAACGCGCCTCGCGCATGCCCGGGGCGCAAGACTGGTACTGACGCCAGAACTTGGTTTGTGCGGCTACCCCCCCGAGGATCTGTTGTTGCGCCCGGCATTCATGCAAGCCTGCGCGCAGGCGCTGTACGACATGGCGCATGCGCTTGCCGATTGCGAGGGTTTGCATGTGGTGGTGGGACATCCGCATCAGTTCGGTGAACGCGGTGATCTTAGATCGCGCTCGCTCGTCGTTCAGCAGCGCTTTAACGCTGCGTCCGTGTTGTCGGGGGGGCGCGTGCTCGCTACCTATTGCAAGCGCGAACTGCCCAACTACCAGGTATTCGACGAAAGGCGTTATTTCGCCTCGGGGCGCGATGCCGGCCAGCCGGTGGTGGTGTTCGACGTCGATGGCATCAAATTTGGTCTGAACATCTGCGAAGACGCGTGGTTCGATGAGTCTGCGCGCGCCGCCAAAGCGTCTGGCGCGCAGGTGCTGTGCGTGCTCAACGCCTCGCCATTTCATTTGGGCAAGCTGGCGGAGCGCGAGGAGCGCATGGCGGTGCGCGTGCGAGACGTTGGCTTGCCGCTGCTCTACGTTCACCTCACCGGTGGCCAGGACGAGGTCGTATTCGACGGTGCGTCGTTTGCGCTCGATGCCTCAGGGAAGGTCGCGGCACGCGCTGCCATGTTCCAGCAAGACCTGTTGTTGGTCGATGTGCGAGGCGATGGCAGCGTCCAAGGCGAGGTGGCGCCAGTACCCGCGTTCGAAGCGCAGGCCTGGGCCGCGCTCGTCACCGGCGTGCACGATTACATCGTCAAGAACGCCTTCCCCGGCGTGATCGTCGGCTTATCCGGCGGGATAGATTCAGCCTTGGTGCTGGCGATTGCCGTCGACGCGCTGGGGCCTGAGAAGGTGCGCGCGGTCATGATGCCCTCGCCCTACACGGCCGACATCTCGCGGACCGACGCGCGCGACGCGGCACAACGCTTGGGCGTGCGCTACGACGAGATTTCCATCGTACCGATGTTCGACGCGTTTCGCACCAACCTCGCCGGAGAATTCGCCGGTCACGATGAAGACGCGACCGAAGAGAACATACAGGCGCGCATACGAGGCACGCTGTTGATGGCGCTGTCGAACAAGTTCGGCGCCATCGTGCTCACCACGGGCAACAAGAGTGAAATGGCCACCGGCTACTGCACGCTGTACGGCGACATGGCCGGGGGTTTTGCGGTCATCAAGGACGTCGCCAAGACGCTGGTCTACAGGCTGGCGCGGTGGCGCAACGCACAAGGGTGCGAGGTGATACCGCAGCGCATCATCACCCGGCCGCCGTCGGCTGAGCTGCGGCCCGATCAGACCGACCAAGACAGCTTGCCCCCGTACGAACTGCTAGACGCCATCTTGCAGCGTTACATGGAAGAAGACCAAAGCGTCGCGCAGATCGTTGCCGCCGGGTTTCCTGCCGCCACGGTGCAACAAGTCGCGCGGTTGATCAAGGTCAACGAGTACAAGCGGCGCCAGTCACCGGTGGGCATACGCATCACCCATCGATCCTTCGGCAAAGACTGGCGTTACCCCATCACGTCGCTGTTTCCTGCATGAGCTGGCAAGGTAACCCACCCCGTGTCATCAACGATCCACCAGCCACCTCGGCTGAAGTCCATTTGCGGCACGACCCTTGCGCCAAGTGATCCATATACACGTCAAACCGTTCGCCTGCGTCCATTGTTGCTGATATGAAGGATAAAGAGGCGCACACAGTGCCATAGCTTTATTGACACAGTAAGACTAGTGTAGTGTTGCACGCTATGCGGTACTTATAAAACCGATGCGTTTGGGCCTGTAGCTAGGCGCAAACCGCAGCAATAGCCAAAGCTATTGCGAGGATTTGCA
>JAOTTZ010000490.1 GCA_029864165.1 Burkholderiaceae bacterium | reverse complement strand
AAGTTTGAAGGGGCCATGCCCATGCGAACCGCTTTGGCGAAATCGAAGAATATGGTCTCGATCCGGATCCTGCAGGCCATAGGTGCGCCCTACGCGCAAGAATGGCTTACGCGATTCGGATTTGACGCGGATAAGCACCCCGCCTACCTGACGATGGCGCTCGGCGCCGGTTCGGTCACGCCCATGCAAATGGCTTTGGCGTATGCCGTGTTTGCCAACGGCGGCTATCGAGTAAACCCGATATTGATCCGCAAGGTCACCGACGACAAGGGCGTTGTGCTCAATGAAGTCAGCCCGGCGGTTCTGGGCCAGTCAGTGCGCGCCATCGACGCGCGCAACGCCTTCTTGATGACCGAATTGCTGCAGGAAGTTGCCCGGACGGGTACAGCGCATCGCGCCCAACAGGCGCTCAAGCGGCCTGACATTTCTGGCAAGACGGGGACCACCAACGACTCGTTGGATACATGGTTTGCTGGCTACCAACGCAACGTGGTTGCTGTCGTCTGGATGGGCTACGACAATCCGCGCAAACTTGGCGACAGGGAAACCGGCGGCAGCTTGTCACTCCCGGTGTGGATTCAATACATGAAGTTCGCACTCGATGGCGTACCTGTGGAACAACCCTTCGCCCCCGAAGGCGTGGTCAACATACAAAGCGAGTGGTACTACGAAGAGTACACCCCCACCTTGGGCATCGGCAGCCTAGGGTTGGACCATACACCGCCAGCAGCCCCCAACGAAGACGAAAAGAAAAACATTCTCGATTTATTCCGAATGTAGAGGCGTTTCACGCGGGTCGTTCGTAGCCTTGAACTGTAGTTTCTGTTCGGCTTGCTCACTGGCACAAGCCGACAGCGTTTCGTACAAATCACGCCCGCCGCGTGTGTCCAGCCAGCAACGGGGGGCAACGTACTTGAAATGGACCCCCCCCGAACGCGCCGCCAACCACAGTTCCTTCAGCGGTGGCTGCGTATTGAGAACGATCTTACTGCCATTCGGAAATATCAACTCGAGCATTCCGCCCGTGCGATGTGTGTCGATGTCGATAACGTCGTTTTGCAGCCAAGAGTCAGTCGTAGCTTCAATCCCACTCAACACGGAGTGCGCCAGTTCGAAGTATTCGCGGTCGGTTAGCGGTGTCGCGGCCAGGTACATCATGTAGCTCGGTAAAATAATGCAATGTTGAACAGAAAAAACGGGGTAGTAGGGCTGCCTGGCATTGTGCTCCTTACGGTTTACCTCTGTTCCGCATGCGGCCAAAAAGGCCCGCTGCTGCTGCCCAAGCCACAGCTGCCCGCTGCGGCATCGCAGAACGCATCGGCCCCTAGTGCCTGACCGGCCGACGCGCATGCTTCCTGGTACGCCGCACCTGAGTTACCGCGGACCCAAGCTGCTCCTCGAAGGCTGCGATTTGAGCGGACTGGCAGAACGCTTCGGCACCCCGCTTTACGTCTATTCTCGCGCATCTATGCTCGCGGCGCTGGCGTCGTACCAACGCGCCCTTGAGGGGCGCAGCCACCTTATTTGCTACGCTACGAAGGCCAATTCCAGCCTTGCCGTGCTGCAAGTGTTTGCACAAGCAGGTTGCGGCTTCGACGTCGTCTCCGGCGGCGAATTGGAGCGCGTGATCGCGGCTGGCGGAGATACCAGCAAAGTGTTTTTCTCTGGTGTGGGCAAGACCCGGTTGGAGATGCGACGTGCGCTCGAAGTCGACGTGCTGTGTTTCAACGTCGAAAGCGTGGCAGAGTTAGACGTGTTGTCTCAAGTGGCAGAACAGACCGGCAAGATCGCAAACGTGAGTCTGCGTGTGAACCCCGATGTGGACGCCAACACGCATTCCTACATCGCGACCGGGTTGAAGGACAACAAGTTCGGGATCGCGTACGACCGAGCCCTGGCCGCTTACCTGCGCGCTGCGCAACTGCCAGGTCTGCGAGTGCTGGGCATCGCCTGTCATATCGGTTCGCAGATTACTGAGACTGCCCCCTACCTCGAAGCGCTGGGGCGCGTGCTCGACTTGGTCGAGGCCGTTGAAGTGCAAGGCTTACACATTCATCACATTGATATGGGTGGCGGCCTGGCGATTACCTATGCCGAGGAGCGTCCACCTTCAGCAGAAGCCTTAGCGCGCGAACTACTCATGCGCCTCGACGCACGTGGGCACGGCCATAGACAAATCGTATTCGAGCCCGGCAGGTCTCTGGTGGGCAATGCGGGTGTATTGGTGAGCGAGGTGCTGTATTTGAAGCACGCTGCGTACAAGAACTTCTGCGTTGTCGATGCGGCAATGAATGACCTGATGCGCCCCGCCCTTTACGAAGCCTGGATGACCATC
>JAOTTZ010000489.1 GCA_029864165.1 Burkholderiaceae bacterium | reverse complement strand
GTCGAGAGCAGCTTGCATCCCAGGGCGTGCAGCGCCCGGGCCAGCTCAACAATACCGGTCTTGTCGGAGACGGAAATCAGCGCATGCATCAAGAGCTATATGGTTCTTGTGAGGTCGTCTTGAGGCAGGCTACGATTGGCCTGGCTGGAAAGTCGACGCAAATTTTTTCGCCACGGCATCACTTGGTCAGCTTGTGGTCCAAAAGTTTGCGACGCAAGGTATTGCGGTTGATACCCAACCACTGCGCGGCACGCGATTGGTTGTCTTGTGCGTGGCGCATCACCACTTCAAGCAACGGACGTTCGACCACGCGCTGAATCATCTCGTACATGGCCGTCGGTTCGACATCACCCAAGTCGTTGAAGTACGTCTCCAAGCAATCGCGCACGCATTCGTCGATGTGCTTTTTTTTCATGCCGCCTCCGGCAACGTCAAGTCCTCGTTGGCGGCCGTGCTTGCCGCTGACCAGAGGTGTTGATGGGTTAGTGCCATAGCCTCAAACCAGTCTGCCACGGCCGCGAACTGCGCTTGGCTGTCATCCAATTGGTTCATGTGGTGGCGAAAGGTCTCACCGCCCGGCAATGCCCGCACCACCCAGCCTATGTGCTTGCGCGCGCTGAGCACACCAGAGAACTCTCCGTACAGCTCGTAGTGCTCGCGCAAGTGCTCCAGCAGCCAGTGCCGCGCTTGCAGAACCTTCGGCGGCGGCCGGTGAACGCCGGTGGTCAGGTAATGTGCGATGTCGCCGAAAATCCAAGGCCGACCTTGCGCCGCGCGGCCGATCATGATTGCATCCACGCCGGTCTTGCTCAGCACCGCGGCGGCCCTCTCGGGAGAATCGATGTCACCGTTGGCAACCACGGGAATGTTCAGGTTGGCCTTGACTTCAGCGATGGTGTCGTACTCGGCGTCACCTTTGTAGCCTTGCTCGCGTGTCCGGCCATGCACGGTCACCATGGCAACGCCAGCACGCTCAGCCGCACGCGCAATGCGAACGGCATTGCGCTGCCCGGCGCTCCAGCCGGTTCGCATCTTCAAGGTGACTGGCACCTTGTGGGGGGCGCAGGCGGCAACGACGGCTTCGATGATCCTCAGCGCCAACGGTTCGTCTTGCATCAGTGCCGAGCCTGCCCACTTGTTGCACACTTTCTTGGCCGGGCAGCCCAGGTTGATGTCGATGATTTGCGCGCCGCGGTCTATGTTGTAGGCTGCGGCCTCGGCCATCATCGATGCGTCGGCGCCTGCGATTTGAACGGCAATCGGCGCGGTCTCGCCTTCGTGATTGGCGCGGCGCGAGGTCTTCAGGCTCGCCCACAAATCTTTGCGTGAAGTCACCATTTCACTCACTGCGTAACCGGCACCCAAGCGCTTGCACAACTGGCGAAACGCCCTGTCGGTCACGCCCGCCATGGGCGCCGCGAACAAGCGGTTGGGCAGCTCTATGGGGCCTATGCGCATGGGGCGAAGTGAGAAAAGGCTGGCTGCGGCAACGAGAGGCGAAAGTATAGCGGGGGTACCGGCGCGGCTTGTTGCGTCGACGGTGTCCGCATAATCTGGCGGGTGGAAACTTGGATCAACGCATTGTTGGCAACGCTGGCGCTGCCCCAGTACGGTCTGAGCACCGTGTTCGTCGTGGCGCTGGTCTCTGCCACTTTGCTGCCCATGGGCTCGGAGCCGGTCGTGCTGGGGTTGGTCAAACTCAACCCGGGCTTGTTCTGGTCTGCGATCATGGTCGCGACGGTCGGCAACACATTGGGTGGCGCCGTGACATGGTGGATGGGCTACGGCGCGGAACGTGTCTTCGAGCGCGTGGCACACAAGAAGCCCGAAGCGCACGCGTTGCGTTGGCTCGAGCGGCTGGGTGCCAAGGGGTGTCTGCTGGCGTGGTTGCCTATCGTCGGCGACCCGCTGTGCGCCGTCGCCGGTTGGTTGCGCCTACCGTTCTGGCCTTGCGTTGCTTATATGGCGGTGGGCAAGTTTGCGCGCTACCTGACCATGACGGCGGGCTTACTGTGGTTGCTTCCGGCCAGTTGGTCCAGGGCCTGTTGACATACAAATCATGTCTGCGCCGGGATACCCAAGGGCGCAGGGCTAGGCGCGGGCCGCAGCGCGGGGTGGGTCCCCCGGGCAAGGCCTGCAACGACGCCATGCGTCCTTGGGTGCCCCGGCCCTTCGGGTGAGTACCCCAAGCAGGCGCACTCGTCGTTGCAAATGCTCGCCGGGTAGCCAAACCCGACTGCGCTTTGCGTCTAGTGTAGTGTTGCATGCTATGCGGTACTTATAAAACCGATGCGTTTGGGCCTGTAGCTAGGCGCAAACCACAGCAATAGCCAAAGCTATT
>JAOTTZ010000488.1 GCA_029864165.1 Burkholderiaceae bacterium | reverse complement strand
CATACAAGGGCCTGTCGAGCGGTGCACCCGGCAAGCCAGGCAGATCGCCGATGGCGACTTGGTAGCGCGCGAGGAGGCCGACCGCAGCCGTAGAGACGTCCTCGGCGAACTGGAGCGGGCCCTCTCCGACATGCGAGGCAATCTGGCCGAAATCGTGGGCGGTGTGCGCCAGAGCGCCGATAGCGTGAGCATCGCCAGCGCGCAGATCGCACAGGGCAACCATGATCTGAGCCAGCGCACCGAAGAGCAGGCCTCAGCGCTGGAAGAAACCTCGGCGTCGATGGAAGAACTCGGTTCGACTGTTCGTCACAACGCAGACAACGCGAAACAGGCCAATCAGCTCGCACAGGGGGCCAGCACCGTCGCCGTTAAGGGTGGCGAGGTGGTGGGCCAGGTGGTCAATACGATGAAGGGCATCAACGACGCGTCCAAGAAGATCGCCGACATCATCAGCGTTATCGACGGCATAGCGTTCCAGACCAATATTCTGGCCTTGAACGCTGCGGTCGAAGCCGCCAGAGCGGGCGAACAAGGCCGCGGCTTTGCGGTCGTGGCTTCCGAGGTGCGCAGCCTAGCCGGCCGCTCAGCCGATGCCGCTAAAGAAATCAAGAGTCTCATCACCGCCAGCGTCGAGCGCGTCGAGCAAGGCACGGTGCTGGTCGATCAGGCCGGTGCGACGATGCAGGAAATCGTGACCGCGATCAAGCACGTGACCGATATCGTGGGCGAAATAAGTTCGGCCAGCAGCGAGCAAAGCTCGGGCGTGGCCCAAATCGGCCAGGCCGTGAACGAGATGGACAAGGTGACGCAGCAAAATGCAGCGCTGGTCGAACAAAGCGCTGCAGCCGCCGAAAGTTTGAAGGCCCAGGCGGTGCAGTTATCGCAGGCGATGGCGGTGTTCAAACTTGGTCACGACGATAGCGTTAACTACCCTGCTATTGCCGCACCACACGTGGTGGTGGCCAACCCCGAACGCCGTGGCCCCGCCCGGGCCCAGAACGTCGCCCGCTTGCGCGCCAAGCCGGCTGCGCCGGTGGCAGCGCCAGCTCAAGCGCTCAAGAAGAGTGGCACCGACGACGAATGGGAAAGCTTCTGAGGCTGAGCCGCCCTGGAACAAGCGCCGCCACGGCGGCGCTTGTCCGAGCCACGGACACCCAAAGATGAGGTGCTGCCGTGCATGGGCATGAGCAGTATTACTTGCATGCCGACTTTCCGTGGGTGCCAGTTGAGATGCCTTAGCCGTTGCGGTGACTGTTACATTACTGGGCTGCGGCTCGTGAGACCGTTATCCAATCATAAGATGCGACCAAGGGACGGGAATAAGAGAAAATACCCAGCCAGCCAACGATATCCTTGAGGCTGATTCCTGTCCAAAAGTTCAACATGGTTCTCCCAGGTAAGTCTGGCAACCTGACCGTACCATTTCTTGAAGTGATGGCCTTGCAATTACTATCGAAGCCTGCCGGACCCCATCCCCGGACTGCTCCAGCAGAATCCTGCCAGTAAGTCCAAACAACCTGACCATCGACAGTCCACCTAATATAATTAGGTTGCCAATCAAAAGTATAGGTGTGATACCCATTTGAGGCGTCAAAGCTGAGCGGAATTCTCACCTCGTTACCGCCGGCCCCATTATTATAATAATTAACCTGCAGCATCATACGGCCATTGCAGCTGCCGCCAGGGTTGCCATCAGCTTTTACATAACTGTCCGTCCGGCCCAATATTTCTATATCTATTTCATCTTGTTTGTCATACATGGGTTGGCCCTGTGGATTCAAGTTGGGCTCGTAGACGAACATTGATGAAACTACCCCGCTAGCCTTGGCCGGTTTCATTCGGGCCGAGTACTTGCCGTAGCCGGTTTTCGCCCTTGCTCGGTATTCACCTGATTCATAGGTTTTGGCTGACAGGGTGGGAAGGCACCCTGTAAAACATTGCTTTAAAGTCAGGCCCATTTCAGATTTTTGAAACGTTACATTTTGGGGCTTCCAAGTGGTGTTGAAGACGCCGCCGTTGGCGTGGTTTGCTTTTTCCCATTGCGAAGTGACGTCGCCGTCCATTGCCGAATTAATGACCAGCGGAAGACCCATCCGCTCCAACTTGGCGGTCTTGGTTTCACTTTTGACGGTGACGGGGGCAACTCGCATTGCCGTTGTGCCGTCGCCAAGTTGGCCGTCGCGGTTATCACCCCAGCACGCAACCGTTCCAGCTGATCTTGCCGCGCAGGCATGTGTGGGGCCGGGAGATACCGCAACCACTGCACTCAAAGTCCCCTTATTGGCTTCGTCTTTCACGACGACTGGTGACACCTGGATCGGTGTCAGCGTCGTGCGTTCTTACCG
>JAOTTZ010000487.1 GCA_029864165.1 Burkholderiaceae bacterium | reverse complement strand
CCCGCCCATGCACTCGGCACTCAAGCATGAGGGCAAAGCCCTGTACGAATACGCGCGCGTCGGGGTTGAGATAGCGCGCGCGCCACGCAGCGTGACCATACACGCCATTGATGTCATAACGTGGCAAAACGACGTACTGGTGATCGATGTACGTTGTAGCAAGGGCACCTACATCCGCAAGCTGGCCGATGAGCTGGGCCAGGCGCTCGGTTGCGGCGCTTACCTGGGCGCTTTGCGCCGCACGGGCTGCGGACCACTGCGGCTGGAGGCGGCGCACACGCTGGAATCGTTGGTTACGCTCGGTGAGGATGAACGCGATGCGCTGTTGATTCCTACCGATACACTGCTGGCCGACTGGCCCGAAATTCACCTGAACGAGGAAGATGCCGGCCGATTTTTGAGCGGCTTGCGGCGCAGACTAGCAGCCGTCGATTCACCGCGCGTGCGCGTGTATGGGCCAAGAGGCGAGCGACCCGGCGAAGTCTTTCTGGGCAGCGGCCATGTCAAAGCCGGTGAATTGATTTCAACGCGTTTGCTGAGCCCACTGGAGGTGCAGCGTGCGGTTCAAGGCCGTTCCGTGCTGACAAGCCTATGAATAAGCAAATACGCAACATCGCCATCATTGCCCATGTAGATCATGGGAAGACCACGCTGGTCGACCAGCTGCTGCGCCAGAGCGGTACTTTCCGCGAAAACGAAAAAGTGACCGAACGCGTCATGGACAGCAACGACATCGAACGCGAGCGCGGAATCACCATCCTGGCCAAGAACTGCGCGGTGCAATGGCAGGGCACGCACATCAATATCGTCGATACCCCAGGCCACGCCGACTTTGGCGGTGAGGTCGAACGGGTATTGTCGATGGTCGATAGCGTGCTGCTGCTGGTCGACGCCGTCGAAGGTCCGATGCCGCAGACGCGCTTTGTGACCAAGAAGGCCTTGGCGCTGGGCTTGAGCCCCATCGTTGTCGTCAACAAGGTCGACCGGCTGGGCGCCCGTGCCGATTACGTCATCAACGCCACGTTCGACCTGTTCGACAAACTGGGGGCTAGTGAGGAGCAACTCGACTTTCCAGTCGTCTTCGCCTCGGGCTTGAACGGCTGGGCCAGCCTGAAACAAGGAGAAGTTGGTGCCGACTTGACGCCACTGTTCGACGTCATATTGAGGCACGTGCCAGCGCACCAGGGGCGTGCAGACGGCCCGCTGCAACTGCAAATCTGCTCGCTCGACTACTCCACTTACGTCGGGCGCATCGGTATCGGCCGTATCAACCAAGGCACGTTGCAACCCATGCAGGAGGTAGCCGTCTACAGCGGAGAGGACTCTACGCCGATCAAGGCGCGCGTCAACCAAGTGCTGACTTTCGAGGGCCTGGCGCGGCGTCAGGCCGATGTCGCCGGCCCGGGTGACATTGTGTTGGTCAACGGCATAGAAGACATAGGCATAGGCGTTACGTTGACGAGCATCGAGGACCCCGCGCCGCTGCCCATGCTGCTGGTCGACGAGCCGACATTGACGATGAACTTTTGCGTTAACAACTCACCATTGGCCGGTCGCGAAGGCAAGTTCGTCACCAGCCGGCAGATACGCGACCGGCTCGAACGAGAGCTGCAAAGCAACGTAGCGTTGAAGGTGCGCGATACCGATGACGATGGAGTTTTCGAGGTTTCCGGCCGTGGCGAACTGCACCTGACCATCTTGCTCGAGAACATGCGCCGCGAGGGTTTCGAACTCGCCGTTTCAAAACCTCGCGTTGTGTTGCGAGAGGTCAATGGCCAGCAGCAAGAACCGATAGAGTTGCTGACCGCAGACGTCGAAGAGCAACACCAGGGTGGTGTGATGCAGGCGCTGGGTCAGCGCAAGGCCGAATTGGTCAACATGGAGCCCGATGGCCGCGGGCGTGTTCGATTGGAGTACCGCATTCCAGCGCGTGGATTGATCGGCTTTCAAAACGAGTTCTTGAACCTGACCCGTGGCACGGGCCTCATCAGCAATATCTTCGAGGGCTACGAACCCTACAAGGGCGAAATTGCCGGGCGCAAGAACGGTGTCTTGATCAGCCAGGACGATGGTGAGGCCGTGACCTACTCACTCGGAAAACTCGACGAGCGCGGCCGAATGTTCGTCAGCGCTGGCGAACCGGTGTACGAGGGCATGATCATCGGCATCCACACCCGCGACAACGATTTGGTGGTCAACGTAGTGCGTGGTAAACAACTCACCAACTTTCGTGTTTCAGGCAAAGAGGACGCGATCAAGATCACACCACCCATCCAGCTGACCCTGGAGTACGCCGTGGAATTCATTGAAGACGACGAGCTGGTGGAAATCACGCCCAAGTCGATT
>JAOTTZ010000486.1 GCA_029864165.1 Burkholderiaceae bacterium | reverse complement strand
GCGTTGTTTCACGTTAAGCACTCCTTTACAGGCGGCTTGGCCACATGCGCGACAGCAAGCCATCGCGGTCGACAAGCTGATGTTTCAGCGCAGCCGCAATGTGCATCAACACCAGCGACGCCATGGCCCATGCCAGTCGTCCGTGCCAGGGTTTGATGGTCTCGGCCAACACCTTGTCAGCCGGCACCCAGTCAGGCAGCGGCAAGACGCCGAACACCACGACGGGAAAGCCCGCCGCCGAGCTGTACGCCCAGCCCACCAGCGGCACGGCAAAGAACAGCACATACAGCAAATGGTGCGTCGTATGCGCTGCGAGTCGCTGCCATGCAGGCATAGGCACGTCAGGCGGCGGGCGGTGTGTCAGCCGCCACAGCAGCCGCAACGCTGACAAGGTGAGGATGGTGATGCCAGCCCACTTGTGCCAGTTGTAGAGCTTCACCCGCGACGGCGAAACCGGCAGCTCGGCCATGTACAGGCCGACGCCGAACGAACCCAAGAGCGCCAAGGCCAGCCCCCAGTGAAGGGCAATGGCGGTGTTGCTGTAACGGGGGGGAGTCGTTGCGTGCATGGGGTTGGGGCGTCGCTATTGATCGGTCTTCCGAGGCGCAGGTCACTTGGTCATTGAGATGGGGTCGCAATCCGCATCGTTCAAATGCGCTCGACTTTCTGCGCCGCGCTTCTTATTTGCGGTGCACTTCAACGTGTTCCGCGACGATGGCCATCATATAGGCGCCGGACGAATATGCAGGTGCCGTGACTTTGCTCTTGCGACCGGTTCGATGAACAGCTATTCACCGCGCTCCGTCGCCGGTGCCGCGCCCGCTGGTTTGCGGCGACGCCGGCGGCGTTTGCGTACCGGCTCAGCGTCGGTGGACGCAGACTGCTGCCCACTCGCAGCCACTTTTCGGGCGTGATCTTGCTCGCGCGCCACCTCCATCAGCGCAACGCGCTCCTCGTCGCTGCCTAGCGAGAAGTCTTCCCACCACTCGGCCAACTCGGTTGGGGCCTCTCCGGCATCGGCGCGCAAGCGCAAGAAATCGAACGCAGCGCGAAAGCGTGGCTGATCCACCAGCGAAAAGGGGCCACTGCCCACACGCCGCTCGAAGCGCGGCTGCATCATCCAGATTTCGCGCATGTCGGCGGCCAGCTTGCCGCGACCAGAAATATCGCCGATACGCGCGTCGAACACGGCATCGACCGCCTGCTGCAAGGCCGGTATCGGCGCTTGGCCACTCGCCTTGAGCTTTTGCCAGCCACGCTGCACGTCGTGCCACAACATGCACGCCAGCAAGAAGCTGGGTGCCACCGGCTTGTCCTCGGCCACGCGCCGGTCGGTGTCGGCCAGCGCCAACTGCACCAACTTGTCACGGCCATCGCCCATTTGTTCAATGCCCATCACCACGTCAAGAATGGGAAATACACCCTTGCGGCCACCCACCAAGCCGTGCTTGCGCAACTCGTCCAAGCTGCGCAAAGAGTGGCCCGTTTGCAGCAGCTTGATCATCTCATCGAACAAACGCGACGGCGGCTGGTTTTCCAACAACGCCGCCATCTCTGCGATCGGTGCGTGCGTCTTGGGCTCTATGGAAAAGCCCAACTTGGCTGCGAAGCGCACTGCGCGAATGATGCGCACCGGGTCTTCGCGGTAGCGCGCCACAGGGTCGCCGATCATTCGCAGCACCCGTTTCTTGGTGTCACGCAGGCCATGGTGATAGTCGACCACGACTTCAGTCAGCGGGTCGTAGTACATCGCGTTGACGGTAAAGTCACGCCGCGCCGCGTCTTCGATCTGCGGGCCCCAAACGTTATCGCGCAGCACACGGCCCTTGGCATCGACCACATGGGTCTTGCCAGTCAGTTCGGCCCGCGATGTCTTCTCGTTGCCCTTGACTTGATCGGCGTCGGCCGAATACAGCGTCGCGCGAAAGGTCGAGACCTCGATCACTTCGTGGTCGCGCCCACGACCATAGACCACGTGCACGATGCGAAAGCGCCGACCGATGATGAAGGCGCGCCGGAACAAGCCTTTGGTTTGCTCCGGCGTGGCATCGGTGGCGACATCGAAGTCTTTCGGGCGCAAACCCAGTAACAAGTCGCGCACCGCGCCGCCGACGATGTAGGCCTCGTAACCCGCCTCCTTCAGCGTCTGCACGACCTTGATGGCGTTGGCGTCGAGCAGGGCCGGATCGATGCCGTGATCGGCCTTAGCCAACACGCGCCGCTTGCCGGCGACCGCCTTGCCGCTCGACGCGTCAGGCGTCATGCCGAACAACTTACCGATGAACTTCTTGATCATCAAACAGTCTCAAAACGCGCCAGCCTCGCTCCAGCGCCAACGCTGCCAAAG
>JAOTTZ010000485.1 GCA_029864165.1 Burkholderiaceae bacterium | reverse complement strand
TTCGGCGACGCCGGCAACACCCGGCTCAGCGCACGACGAGTGGTAGAACAGCACGCCGTCGCCGATACGCATCTGATCACGCATGAAGTTACGCGCTTGGTAGTTGCGTACGCCGACCCAGGCCACAATTCGCCCAGGCGCGTTGGCCAGGTCGTCGATCGAGCACTCGCTGGGCTCGCTCTTCATGAGCCAGTACTGACTAGAGGAAACGGGCATAGGGTAAAGCGTCCGTCGCGAACCGGGAGCAGCATTCCTGAACCCATGGTTCAGGTGGGCGAGGTCAGACCGGTATTGGGATCATCTGACGCGAGACGTTCACGCCTACCGGACGATATTCCAAGCCCTAGCTCATACGAGCATCGGTTCAAGAAATATATAACTCACGCGAACGCAACGGACAAGCACATCTTACGCCCAATCGAAGCCGCTGTTTCACAGCAATTGTCCATCCGCGCCCAGCGTTTGGTCGAGGCGACGCACCAGAACGTCTATGTCCGCTGCCCCCGCATCGGTTGTCATGGGGGGGGCATTTTCTTCAGAACGGTCCGCTAGCGAATAAGCAAGGTTTAAAGCTGCCAGCACGGCAATACGCTCGCGCGCCTTGACCTTGCCTGCGTCGCGTATGGCGCTCATTTCGCGGTCTACGCGATTAACAGCCTGCAGCAGTGCTGTTTCGGCGCCTTCTGGACAGGCAAGGACGTAACTGTGTCCCAATATCGTCACTTCCAACTGCTTCATGGCGCCACCTCCTTGCTGTCCACCTGACTCGGCGGCTCGGTAGGTAAGCGCTCCAACAGCGCGTCGATGCGTCGGCGTGCAGCGTTCAAGCGCGAGCGCAGACTGTCGCGATCTTGCGTGACGCTTGCCAGCTGTTCTTCGAGCAGTGCAGACGTGCGCTTCAGCTCTTCATGCCGCAGCAAAAGACGCTCAACGCGGTCTGTCAGTTCTCTGAGGGTGGCCATAAAGGATCTCTGGTCAGCGCGGGTCAGTGCGATCAAGATGAATTGTAGGTGCCTCAGCCCTAGAATATGCATTGTTGGTGCCCGCGCCGGTGTTCTTGCCGGCGCAGTTAAACGGGAAGCAACGGAATGCGCTCTCGGACACTGCCGAGTCGCGCTTCCAGTCTGCGCTGCCCCCGCAACGGTACGGCGGACGAGGTCGCTGCTGCGACCTCCGTCCAAGCACACACACCACTGAGGGTATGAGCCTTTGGGAAGGTCGCTTGGGTAGTCTCCGCCAGCCCGGATACCGGCCAACAAGGGGGCGAGGCCGTCTTCAAGCCGACCTCGCCATGTGGTCGCGCTCCCGCGGGGAACCGGAAGCCGACGCCTCTTGTATGGGTCCACTTTCTTATGAAGTCACATCGCTCGGTGCTCAAAGCACGTCTTGCGCTGGCCGCCGCATGGGTCGGTTGCCTGTCACCTCACTCGCGCGCACAACCACCCACCGTGTCGCTACTCGATACGGTGATCGTTACCGCATCTCGCAGTCTTCAACCTATGCAAACAGCTGCCATCGGCGCGACCATCATCAGCGCCGAGGACATACGACACTCTGGCGTGTCCGATGTCAACGAAGCGATCCGCAGACTGGCCGGTGTCGTCGGCCGCGCAGATCTGAACGGAGGGCGAGAACTGACACTCGACTTGCGCGGCTACGGCGATACCGCGAGTCAGAACTTGGTTATCCTGGTGGACGGTCTACGCGTCAGCGAAAACGAGCTGACCAGTGCGCGCATGACGGCCATACCGCTAGCGCTCGTAGACCGCATCGAAATCGTTCGCGGCAGCAGCAGCGTGCTGTGGGGTGAAGGCGCCAGTGCTGGTGTCATCAACATCGTCCTGCGTCAAGCCGGGTCGCCAGACGTCGGGTCGGTGGCCAGCGCATCCGCGGCGGTCGAGAGCTTCGACGGTCGCGATGTACAAGCTCAAGCCTTTGTTGGCAGGGACGCGATGGCGTTCGACGCCTTGCTGCGGCACGTGGGCAGCGACGGCTTCCGTGACAACAACCATTACCGTCAAGACAGCGCCAGCGCGGGGCTGACCTACACCAGCGCCGCCGGACGCTTGCAGTTTCGCGCGCAAAGAGAAAGTCAAGGCAACGGCTTGCCTGGCAGTTTGAACTTCATCGAGTACGCAGCGAATCCCCGGCAAACCGCAACACCGAGAGATCATGCCAACGTAAGAGAAACCCGCACCAGCGTGCAACTCGGCGCGGCGCAGAGCACCTGGACGCCGCAGATCGACTTGGCGGCGCGCGAGCGGCGAGCTGAGGCTTACTTCAATGCCTTCGCCTTTCGTTCAAGCACGGCCAGCCACAGCACGGAGCTCTCGCCCCGTCTGGTCCAC
>JAOTTZ010000484.1 GCA_029864165.1 Burkholderiaceae bacterium | reverse complement strand
CGCCTCGCGCGAGGCTTCCATGATCGCCGCTGCCTGGCCAAAGTCCTGATCTAGTGGCCTGGTGGTATCGAAACACCCAGCGTCGCCGTCTTGGCACAACGCGGCGTCGCAAACGGTTTTCTCGACTGTTTTTTCCGGGGTATTGGGGCACTGGTAGCGCTGCTCGTACATCGAGCATGAACCATCTGGCGCCGTGTCCACGCACGCCGCGCCGCTTTGCGTGCAGCCGCGATCGCGCAGCGGCTGGCAGTTGTTGACGACGTCCGCGCTACGGCAGTTGTAGGTCGACTGCCAGCGCCAGCATTCACGGAAGAAAGAAACGCCGTCAATGTTGCGGGTTTGGTTGGGTGCAGCGCAGACTTCGCTGGTCTTGACGCAGTCGGGCTCGGCGAAAACACTGCTGCAGCAGAGCATCGCCAAGGCGCTCAAGGTTGGCTTCATCGCGCCCTTGATGCGAGCGGAGCGCATTGGCTGTCGTCCCAGGTTTCATGGCAAACGCGCGGGCACTTCATTCGCGTCAGCACCCGCATCGCGCCTTCGCCGCCGCCGCAAGCGAGCACAGCCATCTTGATTTGGTTGATTCCCGTTTTCAGAAAAGGCCTGAGGTCTATGTTGGGCTCGGCGCGCCAGCTGGTGAGTCGCTCTGGCGATGAGCTCGCCGTGCAGTTGCCAGGAAACGGCCCTGCTGTCGCGCCGATCAATCCCGGCTGGTCCGAGTTGCTGCAAACCCGTCGCGATGAGAATTTCCCGCTTGACTTGAAAACGTACAGCGTATTGCCGCCGTCGGGACCCGTGTACACCGGCACATCGTTGAGCGACAAGTAGATGTAGTCATCCCAAGCCACCAAGGCCAGGAGGAACTTGGTGATCTGCCGAGCGTCAGCGATCTCGAAGCTCATGCTGCGCTGCTGGATAGCGCCGCAGTCGTTCCAGTAGTTGTCGGCGAAGGTGCCGAACTCGAGCGCGTAGTCGCCGCCGCCTGCGGCCGCGAATGAGACGCGCATATCCCCCTGCGTCGATCCCGGCACAATGCCTCCCGTATCGCAGCCATCCGTCTCGGGGTCGCAGGCCACCACCAGCACCTTGTTGCACGTCAGGTGTTCAAAGGTCTGAACCTCCACGCAGGTCTCAAAGCTGTAAGTGCCGGGGATGAGCGTTTTTTCGATATGGCAGGCCGATTTGCCGCTGCCACCCGCGGTGCCCGGATGGGTGATGGTTTCCTTCGAATTGACGATCAGCGGGTCGGTCTTCTTGCCGATGACGAACTTGGGACGCTTGTCGGGCAGTTTGGTCAAGTAGTTGACCGCATTGCATTCTTGTTGGTCGTACGCGTTGGCGGCTTTGTGGTCGACACACTTGCTTTGCTTGCTGCTGCCTGCAATCCCGATCAAGCTTTTTCCGTCGCCGTAGATGCCTGTTTCGGGCGGGTCGGTGTTGTACTTGGGAACGTTGGCCGCTCCGGTCGCGGTATTGAGTGCTCCCGCCGCCGCATCCTTTCCCTTGGCGCTGTTGGCAAAGCCCTGGCCCGCGTCGAAGGCGGCCGCCGGTGTCTTGATCTCCTCGGCGAGCGTCGGCTCGGCCAAGGCCAGCCCCATGGCGGCCACCAGCCAATCGCGCTTCATTGCAAGTCCTTTGCTGGGACTTCTTCGAGCAACAGCAGGTTGCCTTGCTGGCTGATCACCGTGGGCACCGCACGCACCCCGAAACGCTGAGACAGCCTGCCTTGTTGGTCGTAGTACACCTGCGCGCCCCAGGCTTTTGTGAGGTCGTACCACGACCCAGCGACGAGAATCGGCTTGACCTTTGTGCTGTGCGTCGAGACCAGTTTGCGCACCGCCTCGCTTTGCGCCTGGTCGCGGCCATCGAAGAAGACCAAGCGCTTGCTGAGCGTGGTCACCAGCAAGGGGTTGATCTTGGCGCCGGCAGGCACCACGATTTCCCCCTCGTCGGTCTTGATGGCCTTGGTGTAGGTCACGGTCGGGTCGATCAAGCGCTGCGAGCGCTCTAAAACGGCGGTGATGCCTTCGACCTCGCGTGGATTCTTGGCGCTGTGCAGCGAGCGCTTGATGGCGGCCTGCTGAATGTCTTTCAGCTTGCCCGAGCGCTGCGCTTGCTTGAGGCGTTTCAGGATGGTTTCGAGTGCGCTTTCCTCACCGATTGCATAGGTCGGCCCAATGACGCCGAGTTCGTCGGCGCAGATGGGCACCGTGGTCGCCGCGATGGCGACTGCCACCGTCAGCCGGATCAGCTCAGAAAAGCTCATGCGCTTTGCCGATCACTTCGGCTTGCTTGATGTTGCCGCTGAGCGCATAGCGCGAGTCCAGGCTATCGGGGTTTGGGGTGGCGACAAA
>JAOTTZ010000483.1 GCA_029864165.1 Burkholderiaceae bacterium | reverse complement strand
CCCTTCACGACGCGGTGCAAGTTGCAGTTGACGCAACAGGCCTTCATCTTGCAAGGTGTAGCCAACCGCCGCGGTACTCGACGCTACGCCGAGTTCTACCCTTTGCAGATAGTGCGTGCCCGAGGCCAATCTCAGCAACACCCGCTGGCCTGGCTTGGGCGTGGGCAGCGTTTGCGGTGCCAGCAGGCCTTCGTCCATCGAAGATGGTTGCACCCGTGCCCGCAAGCGTTGGGTCGGAAAGAACAGGTGGTAACAACCGCAGGCATGAATGCTGTCGTACAGCAGCGGTGCGCCGTCGCTGTCGAGAGTGACACGCCAGATCAAGCCATCGAGATGTCCGGCAAATAAATCCAGCGCACCTGCCGGCGGCCGCATACTGAACCACAGGGTGTAGACCAGTTGCAGGCGCGGCCGGCCTTCGAACAGCGTGTGCGCTAGGTGGCCGTAGGCCGCGGCGCGTGTGGTGTCGACTTGCGCTCGGGCCTGCGCGTCCAGCACCACGGTGCCGGGCCGGTCGTAGTCGGCCACGACGTCGATGTCGAACGCCGGCGCGTGGCTGTTCAGCAGCGAGCGTGCGGTTTCGGCATCGACCGTCGGTACCCCGAGCGCATCGTGTGGCGGCGGCCAGTTGACAGCCCATGGAACACCCGGCATGGGTTCGAAGCGTTGCAGGTGCCCATACACAGGCAGCGATTCCTTGGGCTGGGCGAAGATCTCGCGCGTCTCGTTTTGCCACGCACGCGTTCCGGCGGCGAAAGCAATGCGTGTGAGCGGGTACAGGCCCAGCGCGCGCAGCCCGGTGGAATAGTCATCGGGCACCTGGGCAGCAGCGACAAGCGTTCGGTGTTGGCGCGAATCATTGGCCAGCAGCTGATTGCGACACGACTCGAGTTGAGTGCTTTTCGGCAGACCGGCGTTGGCCATCTCGGCGCTGCGCGCGTCTGCGTCTATGCTTGCCAGCCACCTCCGCCAATCGGCTTGCTGCGCGGGGTCTTCTGCGCGCTCGGCAAGCGCCTGCAAGAACCGATTGACGCGCAGGTAGGGGAAGCCGGGTACACGCCGCGCCTCGGCATCGCGCACGCCAGCGACATCGATTGCGCTGTCGATCTGCGCATACAAACGGGCACAGTCACCGACAGCGTCTTGGCGTTGCAGATGGTTTGCTATGGGAGCCTGCGCGTAAGGATTCACCGTGGCGCAACCGGCCGTCAGCAGCGCTGCCAGCGACAGCAACCCGAGCCGAAGGCGCATACTCATTCGCCCGTCAACGCGCAACATTGTGCTCGCGCAACACCGCTTCGGTGTCTTCGCCCAGCGTCGGCGCTCGCCGCGTGATCGTGCCGGGTGTTGCGCTGAGTTTGGGCACCACGCCCGGCACTTGGACGCGCAAACCCTCGGCGCTGGTGACTTCTTCGATCATGCCGCGTGCGCGGTAGTGCGGGTCTTCGGCAATGTCCTTGGCGTTGTAAATGCGACCTACCGGTACCTTGGCGGCGTTGAGCGCATCCAGCACGTCGGCCACGCTTTGCTTCGACGTCCATGCGCCGATAGCGCCGTCGATCTCGGCCACGCGCTGCACGCGGCCCGTGTTGCCGGCGAGTTCAGGGTCGTTGCCCAGGTCGTCGCGGCCGATTGCGCTCATAAGCCGTTTGAAAATCGAGTCACCGTTGCCGGCCACCAGCACGTGACCGTCTGTACACGTATAGGCGTTGCTCGGCGCAATGCCTGTCAGTGCCGATCCCGCTGGCTCGCGCACGACGCCGAAAGCGCTGTATTCTGGAAGCAGGCTTTCCATGCAGTTGAAGACAGCTTCGTACAGCGCCACGTCGATCACTTGGCCGCGCCCCTTGGGTGCGTCTGCACTGATGCTGTTGCTGCGGTGGTGCAGGGCCATCAATATGCCGATGACTCCGTGCAGCGCCGCCAACGTATCGCCTATGCTCACGCCCACGCGCACGGGCACCCGGCCTGGTTCGGCAGTGAGGTGGCGCAGCCCACCCATGGCCTCGGCCACCACGCCAAAGCCGGGGCGGTCGCGGTAGGGCCCGGTTTGGCCATAGCCGCTGATGCGCAGCATCAGCAAGCCGGGGTTCGTCTGGCTGAGTTCTTGGTACGGCAAACCCCAGCCTTCCATCACGCCGGGCTTGAAGTTTTCGACCAACACATCGGCCTCGGCGATGAGCCGGCGGACGATCTCGCGGTCTTGGCCATCGCGCAGGTCGAGCACGACGCTCTTCTTGTTGCGGCTTTGAACTTGCCACCAGACACTGGTGCCGTTGTGCAGCAGCCGCCACTGGCGCAAGGGGTCCCCCGTGCTCGGGGGTTCGATTTTGATGACTTCGGCGCCGAAGTCGG
>JAOTTZ010000482.1 GCA_029864165.1 Burkholderiaceae bacterium | reverse complement strand
GGGAATTTCGAGCCGAATCCCAAAAGTGCCGCTGGCCGAGTCGATGACCCGGTCGACCACTTTGACGACGGCGCGGTAGCTGCCGGTGAACGGCGCCTCGGGCTTGATCGTGATGCGGTCGCCAACTTTTGTTTTACCGTGCATCGCCGCTGGCAGCACCACTTCGACCCGAACCGGGTCTGTTTGCGCCAGCTTGAGGATGGCGCCTGCCGCATCACCGACCTGCGCCAACTCGCCGGGGCTTTGCAAGCGCTCTGTCACCACGCCGTTGATAGGGCTGCGGATAATGCGGCGATCGACTTCGGCTTTGAGCCGCTGAGCCTCCAGCTTGGCCAGCTCCCGGTTGTCTTTGGCCTCGATCAAGTCGGCCGCGGCAATCTGCGCCTCGGCCTCGGCGTCGTCACGCTCTTGCGCCGACACATAGTTCTGCTGGCGCATCTGTTCGGCCCGCTTCAGGCGCTCTTTGGCATGCGTTAACCGCGCCTCGGCAGACTTGATGGCTCCCTCCATGACAGCGCGGTACTTTGCGATCTCGAGTGCGGCCTGCTCCGCTGATGAGTCCAGCGTCACCAGCACCTGAGCTTTGCGGACGTTCGAACCTCTGTAACCATGATTGCAGAGATCGGTGCCGTGATGGGGCTGTGCAAGGCAATGCGAGCGTAAGGCTCGATCAGGCAAAGGCTTTGCGCGCCCCACGCTGCGTTTGGCAGAGGATTTAGCGTCGCCAAAACAAACGCCATGTTGACGCTTGACCTTGAAATGTTCATCATGACTTTCCTGAGAAAGACAACATGGTCTCGATGCGCTTGTCTTCCTTGACTGCCGCACTTCTGGTCCGCGCGTGTATGCGCTCGGCTCTTCGCTGCGCTTGGCGGCGCACGAACTCGATGACAGGGCTGCGAAGCCGCCAGTCGCTCAACTGATTGATGAGTTTAAGCAGGTGCGGAGCGTACTGCCGGAACAACAAGTCTTGCAAACTCACAATGGCTTGCACGCTGCCGGGATCGCCCTGTCTGGCGGCACGACCAAAGAGTTGCCGGTCAACGCGCTTGGACTCGTGAAACTCCGTCAGTATGACGTGCAAGCCGCCCAGCGCCACAACGGCCGCTGGCAGCTTGATGTCGGTGCCCCGGCCCGCCATGTTGGTGGCCACCGTGAGCATGCCTGGTTCGCCAGCAGTGCTGACCAAGTCGGCCTCGCCTGCGTCTTGCCGAGCATTGAGCACGCGGTGGCTCAGGCCGCGTTGCTGCAGCACATGCGACAGTGCCTCCGACGCCTCGACAGAGCGCGTGCCGATCAACACCGGGCGGCCCGCCGCTGTCAGCTCGCCGGCGCGATCGGCGACAAGCGCCCACTTCTGCGCTTCTGTGGCAACACACCGGGTCGGCCCGTAGCGCCGTTGCGATGGGCGGTGCGTGGGGACCGAGACCAGTTCCAGCCCATAAACCCGCCAAAGCTCGCCACGCACTTCGCGCGCTGTACCGGTCATACCCGACAGGCGAATAAAACGGCGGAAAAAGCGCTGGTAGGTGATGCGCGCCACCGTGCGAGCCTGGTCCGAAAACTTGCAGCCCTCCTTGCTCTCTATCATTTGGTGCAACCCTTGTTCCCACATGCGGCCGGGTAGAACGCGGCCTGTCTGCTCATCAACGATTTGCACTTTGTCGTCCTGGACGATGTAGTGTTGATCGCGGTGGAACATGTGCAACGCGCGCAGCGCCTGCGAAACCCAATGTTCGCGCGCGAGACGTACAGTCCACTCGCGCCCAAGCGTCACGCATCGCTCGGTGACGAACTGGCGGCCCGCTGGGGTCAGCAGCAACTCGTGGTGAGCCAGCCGCACGACGAAGTGCTCGCGTTCACGCAGCGCGCGCGCAATCGCCAAAGCCTCTTCGTAGAGCAGGCTGTCGGTCGGCGGGCCGGCGTTCTCCGAAAGAATGAGCGGTGTGCGCGCCTCGTCGATGAACATGCTGTCGGCCTCGTCGACGATGGCAAAGTGCAAGCCGCGCAAGAGCAGCGGGTTGGTCTGCCCACCCAGCAGACCGTGAAGCTTGACGCGGGCCTGATTCGACTCTGAACCGACGGCGACACGATCCTTCAAATAGTCAAACACCAACTCTTTGCCTGTGCAATAGGTGATGTTGCAGCTATAGCTGGCGCGGCGCAAGCCCACATCCATGCCGGTGATAACGGTGCCAACGCTCAGGCCCAGAAAGTCAAACAAGGGCCTGAGTTCGTCCGCATCGCGTTGCGCAAGGTAGTCGTTCACGGTAGCCACGTGCACTGGAACGCCTGCGCTGGCGATCAGCGCCGCGGCAATGCCCGCCGTCAGTGTCTTGCCCTCGCCCGTTTGCATCTCGAC
>JAOTTZ010000481.1 GCA_029864165.1 Burkholderiaceae bacterium | reverse complement strand
GTTGTTGGGCACGATTGAGGATCGCACTTTCGGTTGTTGCGGCTGAAGCGTCGATGTTTACTGCAGAGCGCAACAACTCCTGTTCGGCCCGGTTCACCAACTCGTCCAACTGAGACTGCTGCTGCAGCTTGACTGCCCGACGTGTGAACTCGGCACCGAATAAATACGCGTGCGGCGTAACGCCGCCAGCGCGGGCAACGATTTGCTGCAATGTCTCGCCAGGCAGTGCCTGGTATACGCCACCTTGCACAAATTCGCCTTCCAGGTAAACGAACTTCTTTTGCGCGTCGATGGGGACACGTACATCCGACTTTGAAAAGATCACCACAACGTCATTGGGCTGCAGCAACAGGTTGTGTTTCGGGTCGCTGTCGATGACGGCTTTGCCCAAATGAAAGGGGATCAGCACCGTAGTCAAGTCTTCTCGCAAGCGCTCGACGACCGCGTACTCCCAGTTCACTTCGTCGGCAAATCGCAATTCGCCGGCAGCACCCGCTGTCTCGCGCGAAAGGCTTTCGCCGCGGAACGAGATGATCTGCTGGCGCTGGCGCCAGTAATCCGGTGTGAGTACCGCTTCCTTTTCAGGTATGAGGTCCTTGACGCGCAAGCCCTCACGCCAAGGTACACGTGCGGGCTGGTTTACGAAGCCACGCAGCGCGACAGCGTTGGCGACGCGGGGCTGTATGGGATAGATGTTGACAATGTCGCCGTCTCTGAGTTGCTGGTTCAAACCTTCGCGGTCGAGAGATAACTCGACCAAGGTACGCACCTGGCGGTCAACAATACGCTCCAGCACCGCTCGCTGACCGCTGGCCGTGGTTGTGATTCCACCAGCCCAGCCAAGCAGGTCCGACAGCGTAGTAGCGTTGTCGCCCTTGAGCTCATAAATGGCGGGCGCATTGACGCTGCCCATCATCGCCACCAGAGGTCCTATAGGCGGGATGAAAATCACGTCGCCTTGCTGCAACCGAACATCTTTGGACGTATCGCCTTTGAGAAGCATGTCGTAGAGGTCGAATTCGGTGACCACTTTGTTGGCCCGCTTGACCACGATGCGGCGCATCGTTCCCTGGGCCGAAGGGCCGCCGGACGCAAACAACGTACTGACCAGCGTGCTCATCGGGCTGACGGTAAAACTACCAGGCTGCCGCGCCTGGCCAACGATAAAGACCTGTAGGGCACGCAGCTTACCGAGGTTGACAATCAACTCAAAGTTGCGATAAACGCGGCCTATGGCTTTGCGCACCAGCTTCTCGAGTTCATGATTGCGCACGCCCGCCACAGTGATGGCGCCAATGCGCGGGATGATCAGCACGCCGTTGCGGTCGACGACAGTGCGAACATCTACATCGACCTGCCCCCAAGTCCGAATAATCACCTCGTCGCCCGGCCCGACGATGTAGTCGGACGATACCGGGGCTTCGTCCAGCGGCGCGAAGGTGCTGGGTACACCTTCGAAGAGGCTTTGCCCGAACATTGGCAACAGTTTGCCGCTGCTTTCGGCCACAAACCTTTGGAACTCGTTGGCCCCGGCCGCCTGGGTACGCGACGCAGAGCGAGTATTATCTTCAGGCGCATCGGAGTCTGCGGTTGAATCATCCTCGGAGCGATCTGACTTGGGTTTAACAACTGGAGTTCTTGCGGATCGCGCCGACCCGTCGTCAGCGGTCTGCTGCTGGTCGCCGAGCGTGGGCAGCGCGTCAAGGCCAATGGATCCCAGCTCGCTCGCAGTCGTCGTCGTGGGCGCAACCGGACCCGATTGCGACGTCTGCGCAAACGCCTGGGAAAGCGCTAGGGTAGTCAGTAGCCATAACGCGCCGGCAAGCAGCCGTATTTGTTTCTTCATGGTTGGGAGTATTACCACGTGGAGCAGCCACGTCGTGAAGGTATGCTGCGGGCAATTATCCACCAGCAAATTGCATGCCGATACTCACGCGTGACGAAGGCCGTCCTCGAACCCTTGCGGCGCTACACTTGAAGCAATCGCATGCCGTGGCGCCACCGCGAACTGCCAGTTGTCGTTGAAACAAGCTTACATGATCATGTGCCGTCGTACTTTGTACTTTCTCGTCGCCTTGATAACCTGCGTAGTCGGTTTGTCGGCCGCTGCCCAGGTCCAGCGCAACTTTCCGGCTTCGGCGTTGCGTGGTGCTATGGTGGTCGCCAGTTCCACCGAAGTCACGCTCAACGGCAAGCCCGCGCGCTTGGCGCCCGGTTCGCGCATCCGCAGCCCAACCAATATGCTTGAGCTTTCAGGCGGCCTTATGGGGCAGACGTTGGCCGTGCATTACACGATAGACATAAATGGCCAGGTCAAGGACGTATGGATCCTCACGCCCCAGGAGTTTGCTGTGCAGCCTTGG
>JAOTTZ010000480.1 GCA_029864165.1 Burkholderiaceae bacterium | reverse complement strand
CCGAGTTGCGCTTGGCAGGGTGAGCCAAGTAGCTGAGAGGGGATGTCATGGCAACGGTCGAAGAAGCAACCATTCTGATAGGTATTGAAAGCGTTTCGGAGGAGGTGGAGCGCTTCTTCGAAGCGATCATGGGCGTCGACGCCGTAAAGCCCTTGTGCGGTCAGCCGCTTGCGGCGGGCGACACGAAGGCTTCAGATTCCGACAGCGCCCCGACCTCGCAAGGGTCGGCCAGCGACGCTGCGGAAGGGGAACAAGCATGAAGTGGCTGCTCTCCCCCGGAATTCGGTCATTCATCGCATTGGCCGCGGCTAAGTTGCCGACGCTCAACCTTGCGCTGGTCGTTCCCTCAATCTACATGCTGGAGGCTTTCGATCGCGTCTTCTCAAGCCGCAGTGTTGAGACGCTCGTGGTGCTCAGTGTGTTTGCTCCGCTGGCGCTGGGTTTTTGCGTGGATCGCGCGCACGGCACGCTGCTCAGGCGTGTCGCGCGCGTCGTTGACAAATCGTCTTTGCAGTTGCCTTACTTGCAGCATCAAGAAAGGACGTAACGCCACCCAGCTATTCAGCTTTACCCTGCGCGCCGCTCGTGTTTAGGCAGGTCTCAGGCACCACGACGTTCAACCAGGACGCTATGGCTCCACCTGGGCCCCACGCATACCACTGGCGTTGCAAGAGGGGTTCGGTAGCCCTCGTGACTCGAATGGCAATCAAACTCATCGTCAAGCGTAGCGCGAGCAATTTTGTTTTCATTAACTTCATTACTTATTGGAAGGAATTGACATGAATACCATTACTGCTAGCTTTGGGACAGCAAGCACCAACACCGAAAATGAGGTGTGTTCGTCGACTAACGTTGGCAGAGTTAGTCGCATTCAGTGGATGTTTGGACTCGCCGTTTTACTCTTGATGCTATTCAAAAGCACGAACGCTTACGCCGGCTTGTGCGTGACCCCACCTGAAACCGGTAGTTGGCGCAACAGCAATTCTGCAACGCGAAGCATTACCTCGATCGCCTTCCGCATGGAATGCCGCAGTGCGAATTGGGGTACCTGTAGTGGAAACATATGCACTACAACAGTTGGTGCCGTCAGTCCGCACTACTTCATCAAGCTATGGGGTAAGTGTTATCCGCAGGACTGTTATTGGGGCGAGGCTGAGGGAACCAAACAAACCGGGGCGTACGATGGTTGGTATCGTTTCAATTTCGACCAAGGATTCGCGAGGCGTTACGTTTGGGTCAAAACTTATCCGCAGTGGCCCGGCTGGCTGAGACTGTATATCTGGACCGATTTCGCTGACCCACGCCGAGCCGACTACGCGATTGACGAATGGTTCCGGCGTTGACGATCTGGAGAGGGTGCGATTGATACTAGATGCTAACGTGGCGCGACGTCCATCCTGCACAGCGCCGAAGGGTCAAGCAGGGAGCACCGGTAGTGAGCGGTCAGCCGGGCTAGGAATAGCAGCGGGTGTCAACGCTTCCGCATCAGTTTTTGATCGCACCCTTGTCACTCGCACCGAAACTGTGCGCGCAAGCGCGCGAGACATCGATGATCCGTGTGGACCGTCAAGGCCTGGCTGGCCGAGTACGCTGTAACCGTCGAGATGTTCTACCTGCGCAGCTACGGTCCTGAGCTCAACCCCGACGAGATGGCCAACGCCGACAACAAGCAGGTGGGGCCCCGGCACGCACGACGCTGCAACTCGTTAAGACGACCGCGCGCCACCTGAGCAGAGTGCAAGGATCGCCCGGGCGGATTCGCAGGTACTTTGGGCGCGCGCCGTTCGCTTCGTAGCTAGATTCGAGGTAGACAAGGCGGGATACGGACATATATAGGTCGTGCCCCGGGCCGGCATATGTGGGATCTTGGTTGCCGGCATGCCTCGCTGCTCACCGCGACCAAGAGGGGTGGTGCCCACTTACCCCATGGCTGGGATACTTGTTCGTGCCAATACAGGGCAGCGCGATTGGGAGCGCCGACGCGCGGGCGCGACGTTCATCCTGCTGTGGTCGACGCAAAGACCGCCCACGTGGTTGTGAACCGCCTGCGGGGGTGCACTCGCCAGCGATTTCGGTCTGCTTGAGGGGATTCGTCGCAACACTCAAGTCTTGTATGGTGTCGCGCGGTGGCGCCGACTCCCAGCGGGCCGGCGACCATTGGCCCGTAGATGGTTATCAGTGCGCAGGTTTGCGGTTCCTCCGGGAAGATGCGGCTGTCGATCCAATTCGTGTACTGCAACCCTGGTCGCAGGTATCGGACGTGACTCAGAGGCTGAGAACTTTTCAAGTTCCGCGCCATGCGAGCTGATGAATAACACGCCGACAAACTGGGCTGTCGCAATAAGAAATCCCGGCGGCGAAGCCGCAAATC
>JAOTTZ010000044.1 GCA_029864165.1 Burkholderiaceae bacterium | reverse complement strand
GGCGCGGCAAGAAGTGCCCCACCCACAAACAGATCATCCCCATCAAGGACATCTGGCTCTACCCCCTGCGCAAAGACTTCGCCTCCACCCTATCCCGGTAGGTCGAACACGGGTTTACCGAATATTTACCTGCGAAAGGCTTAAGTAAGTGCCATTCGCCCTAGTGCGTCTTGGCCCGAATTTCCGGCAGCGCCTTTTGCAGGTAGTACACCATCGACCAAATGGTGAGCACTGCGGCAAGGTAGATCAACAACGTACCCCAAAACGACGTGTCGATCAAGCCAAACAGGCTGCCATGGTAGAGCAAAAAAGCAATCGCCACCAACTGCACCCCCGTCTTGATCTTGCCCAGCACGTGCACGGCCACGCTGCGCGACGCGCCAATCTGCGCCATCCACTCACGCAAGGCGGAGATAGCGATCTCGCGGCCGATAATCACCAACGCGACCAAGGCATGTACACGGCCCAGGTGCACCAGTACAAGAAGTGCGGCACACACAAGAAACTTATCGGCTACCGGGTCGAGAAATGCGCCGAATGAAGAAGTCATGTTCAACCTGCGGGCAAGATAGCCATCGGCCCAGTCGGTGAGCGCCACCAAGATGAAGAAAACAGTCGCCAATAGGTTTTGAAGGCCTGTCCCAATCGGAATGTAGAAAATACCGACGATCAACGGGATGGCAACGATGCGCGCCCAGGTCAGCAACGTGGGTAGATTGAAGAACATGCCGCGATTGTGCCCAAGTCCCGTCAGACCAGCGATTTGTCCTGTTGCTGGGGCGGGCAAGCGCATGCGTTCAGTGCAAGGCGCGGTAAACCTCTTCGGCCAATTCTTTGGAAATGCCATCGACGGTCAACAGATCGTTCACGCTGGCGTTGCCGACCCCCCGCACACCACCGAAGCGTTGTAGCAACTTGGCGCGCTTTTTCGGACCGATCCCCGCTATGTCTTCCAGGCGACTGAGTCCCGTGCGCACACTGGCACGCCGCGCCCGCATGCCGGTAATGGCGAAGCGATGCGCCTCGTCGCGGATCTGTGCCACCAGCATCAAGGCAGCAGACTCGGCACCCAGGTGGACCTTTGCACGTCCGTCGGCGAACACCAGTTCTTCAAGCCCAACCTGGCGGCCCGGTCCCTTCTCTACCCCCACTATCAGCGACAAGTCGAGCCCGAGCTCTTCGAAAACCTCGCGCGCCACCGCCACCTGTCCCTTGCCGCCATCGATCAGCACCAGGTCGGGTAAGCGTGCACCAGCTTTCGTCGCACCCTCACCGGACGCGCTTCCCGCAAGCTTGCCGTAGCGCCGCATCACCACCTGGCGCATGGCAGCGTAGTCATCGCCACCTTTGATGCCGTCTATGTTGTAGCGTCGGTACTGCTCGCTGCGCATTTTGTGCCCTTCGAACACGACGCACGCCGCCTGCGTGGCTTCGCCGGCCGTGTGGCTGACATCGAAACACTCGATACGCAAGCGGTCCAAATCGTCACACGCCAAGTCGAGGGTCTCGGCCAGTGCGTGCGTGCGCGCATGTTGCGACCCTTCTTCGGCCAACAACCGCGCGAGCGCCAACGCTGCCCCTTGGATCGACATGTCGAGCCAGACTCGCCGTTGTTTGCGCGGCTGATGCAGCGCGCGGACCTTCACACCGCTATGTTCAGAAAGCGCGTCGATCAGCGCCTGGTCCACGGGGTGGCTGAGCACCAGCAACGGCGGCACCGGCGTTGCAATGTAATGCTGAGCAATGAAAGCTTCGAGCACCAACGCGGGCAGCTGTCGTTCAATGTCAGCGGCCGAGGCGTCTTCCACCTGTGCCGGAAAGTAAGCGCGGTCGCCCAAGTGCCTTCCTCCGCGCACCATGGCCAGATTCACGCACGCCCGGCTTGCTTGCACCTTGACCGCCAGGATATCGGCATCCTTGTCGAAGCTGTCCCCGACAGTAACTTCCACTGATTGCTGGTGCAACACGCTCGACAACGCACCGACCTGGTTGCGGACCTTTGCGGCCTGCTCGAACTGCAACGCGTCGGCGTGCGCCAGCATCCGTGCTTGCAGGCCATCTATGACCTCGTGCGTCTGGCCACTCAGAAAGCGCTCGGCATCAGCAACGTCGCGCCGATAATCGGTCTCGGCAATTCGCCTCACACAAGGTCCCGAGCAGCGTTCGATTTGGTACAGCAAGCAAGGGCGAGTCCGATGGGCGAACACCGTGTCTTCGCAAGTACGCAGGCGAAACGCCTTCTGCAGTAACTGGATGGTTTCTTTGACTGCCCAAGCGTTCGGGTAAGGCCCGAAATAGCGCTGCGTGCGGTCCGTGGCCCCGCGATAGTAGGCCATGCGCGGGTACGTGTGGGCGCTGAGCTTGAGGTAGGGGTAACTCTTGTCGTCGCGAAATAAAATGTTGTAGCGCGGGTTGAGCGTTTTGATGAGGTTGTTCTCGAGCAGCAAAGCCTCGGCCTCGGATCTCACCACGGTCGTCTGGATGCGCGCAACGCTTTCAAGCATATGACCAATGCGCGTGCCGCCATGGTTCTTATGGAAGTAGCTCGAAACACGCTTCTTGAGATCGCGCGCCTTGCCCACGTACAGCACCTTGCCATGCGCGTCGAAGTATCGGTAAACGCCGGGGAGGCTAGGCAATGTCGCGACCTCGGCCAACAGGCGTGACCGGTGGGCATCAGCAAGGCGGCTGGGCTCTTTCATCACGATCATGATTGTGCCGCGACGACGTCAGCTGTCGATAATCTGCACGATGCAGTGGGATGTTTTTTGCCGGGCGATCGACAATTTCGGTGACGTCGGCGTTGCCTGGCGGCTCTGCGCCGACTTGGCTGAGCGCGGCCAGCACATACGTCTGTGGGTCGACGATCCCTCCGCGCTGGTGTGGATGGCACCGCAACTTCACCCCCGCATTCAGGTCACGCCTTGGACGCAGCCGGCCCCGGATCTGCCTCCCGGCGACGTCGTGATCGAGACTTTCGGTTGCAATCCACCCGAACGCTTCGTCCAACGCATGGCCGAACGCACCCCTGTGCCGACGTGGATCAACCTCGAACACCTGAGCGCCGAGCCCTTCGTCGAGCGCAGCCATGGCCTGCCCTCGCCCGCGACCGTCGCCCCTGGGAGCGTTCTGAGCAAGCACTTCTATTTCCCCGGCTTCACACCATGCAGTGGCGGTTTGCTCCGCGAACCCGGGCGGCTGGAAGAGCAACTTTCTTTTGATCGAATGAGTTGGCTTCGAGAACTCAAAATCTTCCCCGCAGCAAACGAGCGGATCGTCAGTTTGTTTTGCTACACCCAACCCGGTTTGCCCGCGTTGCTGGAATCGCACTCAACATCCCCGACGCTGTTGCTGGTCACTCCCGGCGCGCCCGCCCAACAGGTGAGCGCCTTGTTGGGGCCAACGCTGCGTTGCGGTGCCCTGCGCGCGCGACTGTTGCCCTATTTGTCACAACCCGACTACGACCGGCTGCTCTGGGCTTGCGACCTGAACTTTGTTCGCGGCGAAGACTCGTTTGTTCGCGCGCAATGGGCCGGCAAACCGTTCGTCTGGCAGATTTACCCGCAGCATGACGGCGCGCATATCGCCAAGCTCGACGCTTTTTTGAGCCTGCTGCTCGCCGGCGCAGACAGTGCGCTGGCCGCGCCGCTGCACTGCCTGTGGTGGGGCTGGAACGGCTTGGGCCCGCCAGCGGCTTCGTTGCCCGCGATGCCGATGTGGCAGCAGTGGTGCGAGCGCTGGTGCGCGTCGCTGGTGCAACAGACCGACCTTGTTACGCAACTGCTGGCGAGTGTGTCGGTTGGCGGCAATCGCACGGCTAGCTGACCCGAAGCGCCACCTCGACCGCTGCCGCGCGCGCAGCATGAATGGCTTGGCCGATACGCTGCCCGCTGAGCCCGCGCGCAGCGGCGGTTTGCGCAACTTCGGCCGTATCCACCCTCAGCGCTGCGCGCTGCGCCAGGCGCAGCCGTTCACCCTGTGGGTATGGCATGTCGCGCCGCCCCAACCGTCCACGCGCATCGCATTCGCAGGCTTGCAATATCTCGTCCAAGCGCCGTGGCCGGCGCAGGGCGTCACAACGCTCCAACAAACGCAACAACGCGCCGGCGTCGAACTCGCCGCTGCGGTGCACATTGCCGTGCTCGCGCGCCACCAACTCAGCCAATTCACGGCAGTCATTGGGCACCCGCAGTCGCTGCGACAACCGGCGTACCAGTCGGACGCTGCGCCCCTCGTGGCCAGTGTGTCGCGGCAGTACGTCGGCGGGCGTGCCGCCTTTGCCGAGGTCGTGCCCCAAACAAGCAAAACGCACTGCTAGGCCAGCCCCCAACCGCGCCGCCATGTCGAGGACCATCATCAAATGCACGCCGGTATCGATCTCGGGATGGTGCTCGGCGCGCTGCGGCACGCCCCAAAGCAAGTCCACCTCGGGCAGCAACCGGGCCAGCGCGCCACAGCCACGCAGCACCTCGAACATTCGCGAAGGGCATGCCTCCATCAGACCACGCGAGAGTTCCTGCCACACCCGCTCTGGAACCAACGCATCGACTTCGCCGCCTAACGCCATCTGACGCATCAACGCCATGGTTTCATCGGCGATGCCAAAGTCGGTAAAACGCGCTGCGAATCGCGCCACGCGCAGTATGCGCACGGGGTCCTCGGCAAAGGCCGGCGATACATGGCGCAGCAGTTTCGACGCTAAATCGCGCTGGCCGCCATAGGGGTCGATCAGCCTGCCGCTGCCGTCTTGCGCCATGGCGTTGATGGTCAAGTCTCGTCGCGACAAGTCTTGCTCCAACGTCACGTCCGGCGCGGCGTGAAAACGAAATCCGTGGTAGCCAACACCAGTCTTGCGCTCGGTGCGTGCCAGCGCGTACTCCTCGTGGGTCTGCGGGTGCAGGAATACCGGAAAGTCGCCACCGACAGGCGTGTAGCCGGCGGCGACCAGCTCTTGCGGCGTGCCACCAACGACGACCCAGTCACAGTCGCTCGCCGGGTGTCCCAGCAGGGCATCGCGCACGGAACCACCGACTTTGTAAACCTGCATGGCACGGCAGTCTACTGGGGCGCCTGCGACTTGAGGCGCTGTGGGCCACAAGCCGCGCTGGACAGCACCATGCGTCATCGTTCAAAGGCCCCCTAGCGCCAAGCTCAAGACGCAACGAGCTGGCCAGCCCGCCGTTGCCATATGACGGAATTGGTCAACGCCTGCCTGTTTCCACCTTGCCGGGGTTCAGATAGTGACCATTTCCGTCAATTCACCGGGAATAATGCTTGTTTTTCGGCCTTATAACTGTGGCATGGCACTTGCTTCCAATGTATCGCTACCCAACCCTTTTAGGAGATTTTTGTATGAAGCGAGTTCAACAAGGTTTTACCCTGATCGAATTGATGATCGTCGTGGCGATCATCGGAATTTTGGCCGCCGTCGCGCTGCCGGCGTATCAGGACTACACAAAGCGAGCCAAGGTATCAGAAGTCGTGCTGGCAGCGTCTTCATGCCGCACCACGATCACCGAGGTTTATCAGTCGGCATCCGGTTCTGTACCCGGTGCGGACGCCTGGGGTTGCGAAAGCGCCTCTCCTACATCGAAGTACGTTAAATCTATTTCGACTTCGACTGCAGGTGTTGTGACAGTGACGGCACAAAATGTCGGTGACACCCTGATCGACGACCAGACGATAACGCTAACGCCGTATTCTGACGACGCCACTGTCATGGCTGGTGACGCCGATACCGGCAAGTCGGTCTACAAGTGGATTTGCGCGCCTGGAACCATGGCTGCGAAGTTCCTGCCTGGTTCTTGCCGCGGCTGATTCTTCTTTTTTCACGCTGATAAGGGCGGCTTGCGGGCCGCCCTTATTCGTTTTTGGCCGTGGTATCTACGATGACGCGCTTGGCGTTGAACTGCTGCAGCTTGTTGCTGGTAGCTGCGTGGCTGGTGGCCAACCATTACCCGCCTTGGGTTGTGTCACACAGCGAGCTGTTGGCCGCCTTGGCCGCAGGCATGCTGGCGGTGGCAGGCATGGGCCAAGCACAGCAAGCTCGAATCGGCGTGCCCGCAGCGGCGCTGTTCTTGGCGGCGTTGGCGGTCGTCCCGCTCTTGCAGGCTGCGACCGGGCAGATTTTTTTTGCTGGCGACGGCTGGATCGCTGCCCTCTACCTGCTTTGTGGCGCGTGGGCGGTACTTTGGTCAGCGCGAGCAGCGGCGATTGACGAAGCTTGGGTTGTCCTCTTTTCGGCGGTGTTGTTGGCCGGCGCTTTGCTCAGCAGCGTCGTCGCGTTGTTGCAGTTCTGGCAGATTGACGTCGGCGCCTTGTTTCTGTATATCGCCGCCGTGCCCCGAGGCCATCCACCCTTTGCCAATCTAGCGCAACCCAACCAGTTGGTGAGTCTCCTAGGCGTGGGCTTGGCGGGCTTGATGGTACTTTATGAAAAGCGACGTGTGTCTGGCGTTTGGGCACTGGCTGCGGCACTGCTGCTGGTGTTCACCATGGCCATGACCCAATCCCGCACAGCGCTATTGCTGTTTGGCGTCGCGACGCTGTGGCACATCGGGCTCGCGCGGCGGCTCGGGCTACGTACGACGCGTTGGGCGATTGGCGGGCTCGCCGCCGCATGGGCGGCGTTGTTCCTGATCTGGCCGCGTGTCGTTGACGCGATGGGCCAGCAGCCTTTGCTTGCCTCGACGGCTGATCGGATGCGGGCCGGCCCTCGTACTGTCATTTGGTCGCAACTGTGGGACGCCCTTTGGCTGCGGCCATGGACTGGCTTCGGCTGGAACCAGGTCAGCGTGGCGCAGATGATGGTTGCGGGCGACGGGCCACAGTCTCGCTTGGTGGAACACAGCCACAACCTGCTGCTCGACTTGGCGTTGTGGAACGGCGTACCCCTGGCGGTGTTGATCTTGGGTTCGGCTGCGTGGTGGTTTCTGCGCACGCTGCCACGTATTCGCAGCGTAAATGGAGCGTTCAGCGCTTTGGTCGTGGGCTTGCTGCTCGCGCATTCGATGGTGGAATTTCCTCTCGACTACCTGTACTTCTTGGTTCCGTTCGGCATCGCGCTCGGTATTCTCGCCGAAGACAGCGCAGCGAGCACCGTGTGCACTTTGCCGCGCGCCGCCGGGTGGGGCGCAATAGCCCTGTTCGCTGCCGTCACCGCTTTCGCTGCTATCGACTATTGGCGAGTCGAAGAGGAGTTTCGTGACATGCGTTTTGCGGTGGCGCGGATTGGTCGGCCGATGGTGTCCCAGGCGCCACCGTTTATTTCTACTCAGTTTACTCAGCTCGCAGCGTTTCACCACTTTGCGCTGAGTACGCCGCGCCCGGGGATGAGCGCCGATGAGATCGAGTGGATGCGCAAAGTGGCGTACCGCTACGGATTTTCGCCATCGCTGTACCGCTACGCGCTAGCACAGGCGTTGCATGGCGACATCGAGGGCGCGCGCGTGACCTTGCAGAAGATGCGCAACCTGCATGGTGATATCCCGTACTTAGACGCTAAGCGCGAACTGACGCAACTTGCCACTACGGACTATCCTGTGCTGCGCGAACTTCTACTTCCTTGACTTGACTTTCAGATGGCTAACAGCAGCGCTACTCATTTGAACGCGGCTTGCGCGGCCGCCCTGCCAACGCGCGATCGAACAGCGCATTGGGTAGCGCGCGCAGCAATTTGGCGACCCACCCCATCTGCCAAGGGATGACGCGGTAGCTCGCCCCGGCCCGGATCGTGGCCAAGGATTTGTCGGCAAAGTCCTCCGCCTGCATGAGAAAAGGCATCGCGTAGCGGTTGCGGTGGGTCATAGTCGTGGCGACGTAGCCGGGACTGATGGTCACGACCTTCACACCAAAGGGCCGACATTCACCACGCAGGCTTTCGCAGTAGCTGATCACCGCCGCTTTACTCGCGCAGTATGCGCCGTGACCCGGTATGCCGCGTATGCCAGCCACGCTGGCAATGCCGATCAACGTTCCTGACCCGCGCGCGCACATGGGGCGTACGAAAGGCTGGAAAGTAGCTGCGATGCCCAGGACATTGGTCTCCAAGGTAGCGCGCATGACCTCCAGATCGGCGAACTCTCCTGTATCGAAGCCTATGCTGACGCCAGCGTTGGCGATCACCAACTCAGGCAAGCCCTGGGCGGCGATGCAATCGCGGCCGGCCGCGGTGATGCTGTCAATATTGCGGACGTCGGCCGGGTAGATACACACCTGGCCTTCGGTCATCTGCTGCGTGCTTACCCACTGTTCGATCTTGTAGGCGCGCCGCGCCACCAAGGCCAACCTGTGACCCGCTCGCGCATAGCGCGCTGCCAGGGCAAGACCGATACCGCTCGACGCGCCGGTGATGAAGACCAACGGTGCTTTCATACGACCACGCTGTCGGCACAGGCCACGCTCACATGCAGAATGGAAAGTCTCACGGACCGACGTGCTGGTTTGAACCCACCGGCCTAAAGCTGGCCCGCACATTGCCCTGCAACAGCATCGTTCGACCACGGTTGTCGTAACGCAGCGCATCGGCGCGCAGCTCGGTATTGCCGCGCGTGATAGCGACCGGCAAGGGCGACCGCACTTGTTCGGTCTTGAAGAACGCGTGCAGCAACTCACCGCTGAAGCGCAAGGCCACGCCGGTGCCAATGACGTCGCGGGTGACTTGCGCATTGCCTATGAGCTGCGCCTCGGTGGCGTCGCCGTTTGCCAGCGCCCGCCCGGCAGTGGCCAGCGTCACACGGCCATCGGGCGCGTAGGCCTTGATGCGCGGATTGTCGATCTCCAAGGTATCGGTGTCGGGGTAATGGCGCAGCAAGTCGCCATCGATTTGCGCGCGCAAGGACCCGTCGGGTGCAAAGCGCTGCACTGAAAACACCTGCATGGCGTAGTCGGGCTCGTGGCGCGGCGGTGCGGCGATGGGTGTCTGTTCGGGCAGGCGCGTATTTCGTACCAGCCACCACGTACCGAGCGCCAACAGCGCCACCAGCATGAGCGGCAAGTACGACAGCACGGCCTCACGGATTCGCGCGCGCAACGGCGCATTGATCGTTCGCGCCGACGAGGCATCGCCGTCCGCCAGCGGACCGAGAGTGCCCAGTGGCTCGAGCAAGAACTGGCTGTGCACACTCACGGCGCACCGTCCAGCGTCATCAAGTTGCTACTGAGCAAGACGGCATATCGGCCCGCGGCACACAGCAACACGTCGCAACATTCGCGCGCCGCACCGTGGCCACCTTGCGCCGTGGTGATGTGATGCGCCACGGCTTTCACCTCGGCATGTGCGTTGGCCGGCGCGCAGGCAAACGCCGCGCGCGTCATCAAAGGCAGGTCAGGCCAGTCGTCTCCCATCACAGCCATGGCCGCCCAGTCCAGTTGCAAACTCGCCATC
>JAOTTZ010000479.1 GCA_029864165.1 Burkholderiaceae bacterium | reverse complement strand
CCAGCATCAGAGCGCTCAACGCGGCGTAGTGCTGGGTATCGCCACGGAGGCCGATAACGTCGCGCACATGGTCAAGGTGTTTCTCGTAGCGCCCGACCAGTCCGCACAGCATGCCGTCGGCGTGACCTAGGTAGACCGACAAGGCAGCAATCAGGGTGTTGGAGCGCCGAACCAACGCCTTGGCCATTTCGGGCGTGATGCCGTCACGGCCCATCAGGTGATGGTAGGCCTCCCAATACTGGCGAAAACGCGGGTCGTCTTCGGGGTTGACGAGAGCGAAGTCGCTGCCCGCCTTCAACCGCAATCCTGCGCGTTCAATGCGCTGAGCGATCACGCCCGGCCTGCCTATCAAGATTGGCTGGACCAAGCCCTCGTCGAGGGCGATCTGCACCGCGCGCAGCGTTCGTTCGTCTTCACCCTCGGCAAACGCCACACGCCTGGGCGCGGCGCGCGCAGCCATGAACACCGGGCGCATGAACATGCCCGTGTGCGTATTGAAGTTGGTGAGCCATTGGCGGTAGGCTTGCAAATCGGCGATGGGCCGGCTCGCTGCGCCGGACTCTGCCGCGGCCTTGGCCACTGCGGGCGCAATACGAAGTATCAGACGCGAATCAAAAGGTTTGGGGATCAGATAGTCGGGGCCGAAACGCATTTCTTCGCCAGGGTAAGCAGCAGCCACCTCGGCTGAGATTTCGGCCTTGGCCAGCGCTGCGATCTCGACCACGCAGGCGAGCTTCATCTCCTCTGTGATGCGCTGGGCGCCGCAGTCCAGCGCACCGCGGAAAATATAGGGGAAACACAAGACGTTGTTAACTTGGTTGGCGTAGTCCGAGCGGCCGGTGGCAACAATGCAGTCGGGCCGCACGGACTTGGCCAGTTCGGGGCGGATTTCGGGTTCCGGGTTGGCCAGCGCCAAAATCAACGGCTTGTCGGCCATGGTCTTGACCATCTCGGGCGTCACCGCACCGGCGACAGAACAGCCCAGCAGCACGTCGGCGCCCTGTATCACCTCGGCCAAAGTACGCCAGGGCGTGTGCTGCGCGTAGCGCAGTTTCGATTCGTCGAGCTTGTCGGTGCGCTCGTCGTGCAACACGCCCTTGCTATCGCAGACAAAAATGTTCTTGGGGTTGGCACCCAGACGAACCAACAAGTCCAAGCAAGCGATTGCCGCTGCTCCAGCGCCGCTGACGGCAATCTTGACGTCAGCGAGTTTCTTGCCGGTCAACTCCATGCCGTTCATCACCGCCGCCGCCGAGATGATGGCCGTGCCGTGTTGGTCGTCGTGGAAGACCGGGATGGCGAGCCGCTCCTTGAGCTTTTTCTCGACAAGAAAGCATTCCGGCGCCTTGATGTCTTCGAGGTTGATGCCGCCCAGCGTCGGCTCCAGCGCGGCAATGATGTCTACCAGCTTTTCGGGGTCTTTTTCGTTCAGCTCGATGTCGAACACGTCGATACCGGCGAACTTCTTGAACAGGCAGCCCTTGCCTTCCATGACCGGTTTGGCCGCCAGGGGCCCTATATCGCCCAGCCCGAGCACGGCGGTGCCGTTGGTCACCACACCGACCAGATTGCCACGCGAGGTGTACTGCGCGGCCAGCGATGGGTCCTGTGCTATGGCCATGCACGCATAGGCAACGCCCGGTGAATAAGCCAGCGCCAGGTCGCGTCCGTTGGACAAGGGCTTGGTGGCCACGACACTGACCTTGCCGCGCACGGGGCTGCGGTGATACTCGAGCGCTGCCTCGCGCAGTGCGGCCTCCGCCGGCGTTAACTCATCGTGTTCCATGCTGGGTTCCTTGCTGCCCCGTAAAGTGAGGACCAGGGCCCTAACTTTAAGGGCCAACGCAAAAGTAGCCCGCACATTTTTGCGGGCTGTGGCGGGCGCACCGCAGCGACCCCGCGACGCCAAACACCACGGCTAGTCGCGCTGCCAGTACACGTCGGTCCCACCCAAGCCGTCGAGATTTGCTCGGTTGAGCACCCGTGCCAGCACGAACAACAGATCGCTCAGCCGGTTGACGTACTGACGCGGCACTTCGCGCACAGGTTCTTGCGCGCCTAGCGCGACCAGCGTGCGTTCAGCCCGGCGGGCGACCGCGCGGCACACATGCGCGATTGCGGCGCTGCGTGCGCCGCTTGGCAGGATGAATTCCTTCAGCGGCGCCAGGGTGGCGTTGTGCTGGGCGAGCGCATGGTCCAAACGCGCGACGGCGTCGGCACTGAGCAGCTCGTGGCCAGGGATAGACAACTCACCGCCCAGGTTGAACAGATCGTGCTGAACGGTGCCCAACAGCACCCGCACCTCCGCTGGCAGTGGCTCGGCCAGCAACACACCGAGGTTCGAGTTGAGCTCGTCCACTTCGCCCATCGCGT
>JAOTTZ010000478.1 GCA_029864165.1 Burkholderiaceae bacterium | reverse complement strand
CGAATTTGCAGTCGGTCAAGCTGTTGTTCCAAGCCACAAAACATGAAACCGCGGAGACCCCTGACGGGCAGGTGATGGATCAGGAGCCCGAAGCCGGTGTCGAGGTGGAAGAAGGCGAGACCGTAGAGCTGGTTGTGGCCGCTGCGCCGCCACCAGTGAAGGTCACCGTACCAGACTTGTTGAAAATGGACGTGGTGGATGCAGCCACCAAGTTGCAATCGGCTAACTTGTTGTTTGAAATACAAGAGGGGGCGGCGCGCCAGGGCGTACCGGGTGGACAGGTCGAGCAACAGACGCCTTCGGCCGGTGAAGAAGTCAATGAGGGAACGACCGTGAAGTTGCAGGTCACGGCTACACCAGCACCGGTGAAGATCACAGTGCCGAATGTGTTGAAAATGAGCGTAGCGGCAGCAGCGGCCAAGTTGGGGTCAGCGGGGCTGCCGTACAAGGCGACTAAAAAGGAGGCGGCAAGGGGTTATCGGGCTGGCCAGGTTCAGGGCCAAAATCCGCGCAGCGGTGCGAAGGTAGACAAAGGCACGGTGGTGACGTTGGTCGAGGCGGTGACGCCGCGGGTCGCCGTCCCGAACGTTTTGAAAAAGAGTGTGCGAGCCGCAGCGGCCAGCTTGCGGTCGGCCGGGCTGGGCTACAGCGCGACCAAGAGGACAGTAGCCCGAGGGTACCGGGCCGGTCAAGTCCAGCACCAGTATCCCCGAGCCGGTGCGCGGGTGAACAAAGGAACGAAAGTGAGATTGGCCGAGGCGGTTGTCGCAGGCGACATGATCGTTGCTGCACACAGCGGAAAGTGCCTGGATGTCTATCGCGCCAGCAAATCAAACGGGGCCAACGTTGTCCAATGGAAGTGTCATGGCGGCGCGAGTCAGCGCTGGATATATACAACAAAGCGTGAATTGAGGAACGTCCATAGCGGACTGTGTCTGGATGTCTCTGGGGGCAGCAAAGGCAATGGGGCAAAAGTCCATCAATGGCGTTGTCATGGCGGGCGGAATCAGCGCTGGGCACGTAATACACGGTACGGTTCTCTTGTCAGTTACAACAGCGGGAAGTGCCTAGACGTTCACGCCGGGCACGGCAAAAGGGACGGGGGCAAGGTGCAACAGTGGCAGTGCAATAAAAGAACAAATCAAAGATGGAGCTTTCGTAAGTAGCAGGGATCGGTGCATCCGAGAATGCGACACAACGGTTGTGTCGCACCTCGCCAAGGCGAACGGCAAGTGCGCATCATTGCTCGAGTCGCGCTGAGCAGACTTACATGATGTGAGTGCGATGTGCGCAACGCCGCTGGACCGCACGCGAAGCAAGGCTGTTTACTGCGGTTCAACAGCCCCACGCATAGACCCCGCCACGAGATCGAAGCGGAACAAGCGGCATTCGATCGGCCCGTTCCACATCGGTATGCGGCACGACGCTTTCAAGCGCATGCTGTTGGGCAACTTCATGTCGGGGCTGAGCACCCAGGCTGTCCACCCCGGTGCGGTTTGCGTGTAGGCGCGCTTCCAGTGCGCAGCCAAGCGTGGAAAGAAATCCACTGGCGTGTGGCGGTCTTGGGCCGACGGACGGGCTGCTTTGCCCAGCACATCGATGCGTTCGCCATAGGGCGGGTTGATCATCAGCGTGCCTGGCAATCCCACTGGCAACTCCGGAGCAGGGCGCTCCAGCGCGTCGCCACCGTTGAAAGTAATGGCTTGCGCGACACCGGCGCGCTCGGCGTTGTGGCGCGCGAAATCGACCATGCGAAAGCTCACGTCGCTGGCGTAGAGGGGTACTGCGCTGGCCCGAATGCGCGCCCTAGCCTCAGCCTGCATTTGCTGCCACTGCTCGCGCACCTCGGCTGGCGCGAAAGGCAACAGGCGCTCAAACGCAAAGTGGCGCTGCAAGCCCGGTGCAACGCCGCAGGCGATTTGCGCGGCTTCGATGGCGATCGTTCCCGACCCGCAGCAGGGGTCGTGCAAAGCACCGCCCGTATCCGGTGTGCCACGCCAGCCAGCGGCGGCCAGCATCGCCGCGGCCAGCGTTTCTTTCAACGGCGCATCGCCTTTGTCTTGGCGCCAACCGCGTTTGAACAACGGCTCGCCGGAGCTGTCCACATAGAGTACGGCGCGCTCTGCGCCCAGGTGCAGCCGCAGTTGCAAATGTGGGTCGCGTGTATCGACGTTGGGCCGCTTGCCGAAGGCTTGGCGCAGCACGTCGCACACGGCGTCTTTGACGCGCAGGGCTGCGAAGTTTGGGCTGCGCAGCGGCGAGCGTTGCACGGTGGTGTCAACGCGCAATGTGTTATGCGGGCCGATCCACTGGCCCCAATCGACCGAACTGGCCATGGCATAAAGATCGCCTTCATGTTGGTACGCGCGCCCGGCTACCTC
>JAOTTZ010000043.1 GCA_029864165.1 Burkholderiaceae bacterium | reverse complement strand
CCCACCAATGATGGGTATCGCTGCGCTCCACCCATCCTACGTCCTACGTCCTGACGCTACTGAAATGCCTCCAGCATCTGCTCCAGCGCCACGGTAAACGGTACGCTCATCATCGGCAAGGTGAACAAGATGCCCAACAGTCCGGTCGAAACCGTGATCGGAAAGCCGATCGCAAAAACGTTCATCTGCTGGGCGACGCGAGAAACAATGCCCAGGATGAGGTTGACGAAAAGCAGCATGGCGATGACCGGCAGCGCGATCCACAAACCGAGCCGAAATATTTCAGCCCCCCACAATTGCGGTTGCATCTCGCGCAGGAAGGCGAAAGGTTCCGGCCCGACCGGAAAGGCGTGAAAGCTCTGCACGACGGCCGCGACCATCAATAAGTGCCCGTTGATGACAATGAACAGCCACGAGACAGTGATTTCAAAGAAGCGGCTCACAGCATTGGTCTGGCCGCCAGTGGCCGGATCGAAAAATCCGGCGTAGCTCAGGCCCATCTGCAAGCCGATCAGTTCGCCAGCGTACTCCACCGCCGCAAAGACCATGCGCGCCGCAAAGCCCATGCTGATGCCGATCAGCAACTGCTGAACCACGGTCAGGAAACCTTGCGCAGAGTCGAGCGCAATGACGGGTACTTCGGGTAATGATGACTGTGCGCAAAGCACGATGAGAAAGGCCAATGCAATCCGCAGCCGCAGCGGCACATTGCGCCGGGACAACACCGGCATGGTCATGAACAGCGCGAGCACGCGAATTGCGGGCCATAGCAATGGGTTGATCCAAGCCATCACTTGCGCTTCGCTGAAGGTCAGCATGGCGCATTTATCCGATTGCGCTGGGAATCGATTGCAGCATGCGTTGTAGGTAGTCCACCAACGTCGTCAGCATCCAAGGCCCGGCAATGGCCAGCATAGCGACCGCGCCGACCAGCTTGGGAACGAACGACAGCGTGGCTTCGTGAATCTGGGTGGCCGCTTGGAAGATACTCACCCCGAGCCCGATCACCAGAACTGTCAGCAGCAACGGTGCAGCAACCATCAGCAGCAGGTACAGACCTTGTTGGCCATAAGATAGGACTTGTTGTGGGTCCACGGCAGTATCCCGGTTAGGTCGCAAAGCTTGCTGCCAGCGAGCCGAGCAGAAGATTCCAGCCGTCGGCCAGAACAAACAGCATCAGCTTGAACGGCAAAGCGACGAGCACGGGGCTCAACATCATCATCCCCAGGCTCATGAGGACGCTGGCGACGATGATGTCGATCACCAGAAACGGGATGAAGATGAGAAAGCCGATCTGAAAGGCACTCTTCAACTCGCTGGTGACAAAGGCCGGCACCAGCACTTTGAAGGGCACGTCGGCCGCTTTGACCGCGGGGTCGAGCTTGGCCAGTTTCGAGAACAGCATCACGTCGGACTGACGAGTCTGCTTGAGCATGAACTCGCGCATCGGTACCTCGCCACGCTTCAAAGCCTCGTCTAAAGCAATTTTGTTGGCGGCATAGGGTTCATAGGCGTCGGCGTAGACCTTGTCCAGCGTTGGACCCATGACGAAGAAGGTGAGAAATAGGCTCAGGCCCACGACAACCTGATTCGGCGGGGCTGCCTGGGTGCCGAGCGCCTGACGCAAAAGGCTGAGCACGATAACAATGCGCGTGAACCCTGTCATCAGCAAAAGCACGGCCGGCAGGAACGACAGGGCGGTGAAGAACAGCAGGGTCTGTATCGGCACCGAGTAATTGGTGCCGCCCGCATCGCGGCTGATCAACAACGGAAGCTCAGCGGCTGCCGCAGTCTGCGCTATAGCCAAGCCCGTGGCCAATGCGACGAGCGCGACAATGCGCGGTATGTGCGGCACGAGTTGGCCGCGATCAGCGTTCATTGTTTGCGTCCTTGTGTTGCCACTTGTGCAGCAACTGCGAGAACGGCGTCGCCGGCGTTGCAAGTGGCTCGGGCGCAGGGCCTTGCGGCTCCATGCTATGCAGCGTCGTGACGTTTTGGGGCGTGACGCCCAACACCAGCCATCTGCGTTGCTCGCCGTGGCCTACCTCTAGCGTCACGATACGTTGGCTCGGTGAAAGTGCGAGCACGGCGACGCTGCGCAGCACGCCGTGTGCACCGGTTCTACCCATCGGCGTGCGCTTGAGCAACCATAGCGCCAGCGGGATCAGAGCGATGATGCCAACGAACCACAGTAGCGATGAAATTCCGGAGGACATTACTTCACAGCCGATGCAGAGAGCTCAGGTAAGCAACGCCGAAACGGCGAGGCCGGTGATTTGTTCACAATGTCAAGCACGGCTCAAGCGACGCATGCGCTCCGAAGGCGTCACGATGTCAGTCAAACGGATGCCGAACTTGTCATTGACAATCACCACTTCGCCTTGCGCTATCAAGTAACCGTTGACCAGCACGTCCATAGGCTCGCCTGCGAGCGCTTCGAGCTCCACGACTGAACCTTGAGCCAACTGCAAGATATGCTTGATAGGAATGCGCGTTCGCCCCAACTCGACGGTCAATTGGACCGGAATGTCGAGGATCATGTTGATGTCGTTGATCGCTACGCCGTTGGCACCAGCGTCGTTGGAAAACTGGGTGAATGTCGCAGGCGCCACTTGGTCGCCGCCGTCAGCCAACTCTGACGCCGTTTCCGGCTTGGATTCGGACAGCGCCGCGGCCCATTCGGCCGCCATCGCCTCTTCACCGCTAGAACTCGGGGTGTCGTTATCAGCCATTGGAAGCTCCAATCCAACCGGTGTTCGAACCGGTCAGTAGTTGATCAATCTTCAAGGCATACTTGCCGTTGGATATGCCGTAATGGCAATCGAAGACGGGCACCCCGGCTACCTTGGCTTTTATTTCGGGTCGCAGATCGAGCTCGATAAAGTCGCCGGGCTTGTACGCCAGCAACTGCTCAACCGTGGCCGGGGCGTGTCCCAGCTCGGCGACAAGCTCGACATCGGCGGCTTGGATTTGCGATGAGAGCAGATTCACCCACCGCCGGTCTGGCCCGGTCGAGTCGCCGCCCTGGATGGTCGAGTACAGCACGTCGCGTATCGGCTCCAGCGTCGAGTAAGGAATACAAAAGTAGATGGTGCCGGAGATGTCACCGATTTCTAGCGTAAAGGATGAGCTCACCACAACCTCATTGGGCGTTGCAATGTTGGCGAACTGCGGCTGCATCTCCGAGCGTTGGTATTCCAGTTCAAGGGGATACACGCCTTGCCAGGCCTTTCGGTACTCGGTGGACACCACTTCTACCAGCCGCATGATGATGCGCACTTCGGTGGGCGAAAAATCGCGCCCCTCGATGCGAGTGTGGTACTTGCCCGAGCCGCCGAACAAGGCGTCGATGACGGCGAAGACGAGGGTTGGGTCGCAAACGATCAACCCACTGCCGCGCAGCGGCCTTACCGAGACGATATTGAAGTTGGTCGGTACTACGATTTCGCGCAGAAACGCGGTGTACTTGTGTATCTTGATGCCGCCAATGGAGACTTCTGGGGCCTTGCGGATGAAGTTGAACAGCCCAATTCGGATATTGCGCGCGAAGCGTTCGTTGATGATTTCCATGGTGGGCATACGCCCACGGACTATCCGCTCTTGGCTGGCAATGTCGTAAGTGCGGACAGCGCCTGCCACCTGCGCCTCTTCGGGCTCGGCCTGTTGGTTTTCGCCGGTTATCCCCTGCAGCAGAGCGTCGACTTCGTCTTGCGAGAGAATTTGCTGGCTCATCGTGGGTCGCCTACGGATATCACTGAATGATGAAACTGGAAAAGTGCACGCGCTTTACAGGGTTTTGGCTGTCCGCGTTCTTGCCCGCCGCCGTATCGCCATCGGTGGCTTCGGCCTCAGCTTGGTCGGCGTCGGCGTCGGCTGCGTGCTCGACATCCTCTTGCGGTGCCTCAACTTCGTCTGCGATGTCGATGCCCATTGGACGCACGACCGCGCGCGTGATTTCGACGCCCAGCGCTTCTTTGCCTGAGCGCGCCAGCAACTCGTGCGATGTTTTGCTCGTCAGAACCAGCAGAATCGCGTTGCGAATCGCGGGCATGAAGGGTTTCATCTCGTCGGCGAACCTATCGTTTTCAACTTCGAGGGTCAGACCAATCTGGGCAAAGCGATCTACGTCTTTGTCGGCCAGGTTCACGACAAAGGGGTCGAGGGCCACAAAGATGGGAGGCACCCGGGGTTCCTTCTTGCGCGCGCTTGTCTTGCCACCGTCTTCCTCGGTGTGGGCTGCGGCGGCTTTTTTCTTCATGAGATAGACGGCGCCCCCACCGCCCACCAGCACTGTCAGCAAAAGCCCGGCCACAATGATGATGAGCTTTTTCTTGGTCCGAGCGGGTGGCGTAGCGCTGGCGGTGACTTCTGCGGTGGCAGACATGGTTACTGACTCCTTTGGCCGGTATTGGGGTGCGGTGCCGCCAAGCGGCCTGCGTCGCACCTTTGCGCGTGATGGAGATTATGAAAAGACATGCCCCTGGGCGAAGCAGCGATAAGCGGGGTAAAGCGGCTGTGTCTCGCAGGTCTGTACCGGCTGGGGGGCGAGAGCGCCGATGGCGCGCGCTGACTCGAGCCGCTGTCACGCGTAGAGGTCAACGCCACCGTCTGGCACCGTCACGACAACGCGCTGCGGTGTAGATTCCTCCTCGGGCTCGGCGACGCTCTCCGCCGATCCGTTCATTGTTTTATCGGCCTTGTGCGCGCCGTGCTCGGAGTGACCCGGCGATTGCTGAAACACGCCGCCACCGGAGAGCGTGAGCCCTTGTTCACGCAAGGCCGACGCCAGCTCGGGCAGGCCGGCCTCTATCACTTGTCGAGTGCTAGCCAAGTCGGCTGTGAAAGAGACATTTGTTTGCGTGCCAATCATTTCGATGCGCACACTGATGGGCCCCAGCTCCGCAGGGTGGAGTTGCAGGTCAGCCTGGTGCAGGCCATTGCGTGCCAGCACACTGACTTGCACGCCTAGAGCGCGTGGGAACTCGGGCGAAGTCACAGGGACAGGCAGCTTGATTTGTGCCACCTCGCTGACACCGAACTCACGCTGCACGGTGTTCGCGGCAACGGCGTGCACGTCAGACGCGTGGTCGCGCGCATTGCCGGCCGTGACGGCCTTGAGCGAACTCTCGCGCGAGGCGCTGGAAGCGTCAGCCTGCAGGCCAAGATAATCCTGTTTGCTGCCCGACGGGTAGCGGCTTTGCGTCGGGTCAGCGAGCGCAATGGATGCGTCTGCCGTGCGCCGCGTTGTGACCCGAGGCGGCGCGTCAGCGCTGGACGCCCGGGCGTTGTCGCCTGGTCGCGACAACGCAGTCAAGCTGGCGACGTTCTCGTCCATGACTACTGGTCTGCCGTTCGCCGTCAGCATAGGCGCCGCGCTGACGGGGGTGCCGTTGAGGTTGATATGGGCTCGCACCGGCGCGGGCTGCTCACTGTCGTCGGAGGACGCTGTCGTTGCTTTGGCTTTGACCGACGTGAGCTCTAAGCCTGCGATATCGCGCGACGTGACAGGCTCAAGGCCTGCGCTCGCAGGGGCGGGGTCAGCGGCTACGGCGCTGGTGTTCGAGAATCCCGGTACGGACGGTTCGATCTGCGCTGGCAAGTGCGGGTAAAGGTCGGAGGCTTGGTGTTTGTTGGCACCGCTATGACTTGCAACACCGGTATTAGTAGGGTTTGGCGTGTCGTGAGGTGGGCTGCCAGGCGAGCCCGGAGCCTGCGCCGGTTCAGCGGGCAGCTTCAAGGAGGCCGTCCAGTCGAGCTGGGTGGGATCGACGTGACCTTCTGCTGTCGGCGGGTCATCGCCAACAGCGTCGCGTCGCTCGGATGCTGCTTCGCTTGTAGCGCGGTCGGCTATGGGTAACTCGGCCTGACGTGGACGCAGCGCGCTGAGCCTGGGCTCGGCGTGTGCGTTGCCTCGTAGCGGGGTGGCATTGCGGGGGCCGCTTGCTTGCCCAGCGGCATCGGCTTGCGGGGCTGTTGTCGTGCTGGACGCCGCGCCAGAGGTGGTGTCAGCGTGGGCCGACTCGGACCGCGCGGCTGGCTTCGGCACGGTCCGCGTGGTCCTGCTGCGATGGAGAACCGCCGAGAAACTGGGTTCATCGGCAGAGGCCGCCGTGGGCTCCGACCCAGTGGCAATGTCAATTTTGGCGGATGGCCCGGATTGGATGGCTGTAGTAAACATGACGAGTCTGCGATAAGGGTCGGCAATTGGGGTTTGAGATCTCAAATGACGGACAGCAGTCCGCTGTCGGTGGGGCGGTTTCGGCGCGCTGCCGATGCCTGATCATCGGCTTGCTTTTGCGCCCTCTGCGCCTCTTCGCTGCGCAGCTTTTGTGTGCGACGCTCTAGAAGCTTGCGAACCGAAAGTACATAGGTCTCGTGTTGGCGCAAGACATCGGCGGCGCGTTTGCTGTGCTGGGCGGCGTGCTGGACGATACGCTCCTGTTGCGCTGTCGCCTGGTCAAGGCGCGTCATGAAACGCTGATAGCACTGCACGATGTTGATCTCGCCGCTGCGCTTGAACTGCTCGCTCCAGCGCTGTTGATACTCACGCCGGTAGTTCATCAACTGATCCACTTGATGCAGCGCGCTTTGGTGCGTCTGAGCGAGACGTCGCGCCTCGACGAAAGCCCGGTCACGCTCGCGTTCGGCGTGACTCAATACGGTCAGAAGCGACTGGGTTGAACTCACGGTCTGGGTCCTGGTCGATGTTGAAACGGGCTTACTATTACTAGGCAGACAAGCTAGGCCGACAAGGTTGCGTGCAGCTGCGCGAGACTGTCTGCAAGCGTCGCGCGGACCTGCATGTCTTGTTGCAGCAATCCTGTCATTACTGGGTGCAGACGAACGGCGGTGTCGAGATCGTCGTCGTGACCTGGCGCGTACGCGCCCAGCTGTATCAAATCACGTGCCTTGCTGTGCTTGGAGTGCAACTGGCGAAAACGCCGTGCCGATTGACTGTGCGGGACAGACACAACGTTACTCATGACGCGTGAAATAGACCGTTCGATGTCGATGGCTGGGTAATGGCCGCTCTCGGCCAATTCACGCGACAGCACGATGTGCCCGTCCAAAATACCGCGGGCGGCATCGGCGATAGGGTCCTGCTGGTCGTCGCCTTCGGTGAGCACGGTGTAGAACGCCGTGACTGAACCCTGACCATGAATACCGTTTCCGCTGCGCTCAACCAGTTGCGAGAGTTTGGCAAAGCAGCTTGGGGGGTAACCTTTGGTAGCGGGGGGTTCGCCGATCGCGAGCGCGATTTCGCGTTGCGCCATGGCATAGCGAGTCAATGAGTCCATCAACAGTAAAACGTTGTGGCCCTTCTCGGCGAAGTACTCGGCCACCGCGGTGGCGTAGCTAGCCCCTTGCATACGTACCAGCGCTGGTACGTCGGCCGGCGCGGCAACCACAACCGAACGAGCCAAGCCATCGTCGCCGAGGATATCTTCAATGAATTCCTTGACCTCACGGCCGCGCTCGCCCACCAGCCCCAGCACGATGACGTCGGCCTCTGTGTAGCGCGCCATCATTCCCATCAGTACGGACTTGCCGACGCCGGTTCCGGCAAACAGACCGATGCGCTGGCCGCGTCCAACGGTGAGCATGGCATTGATGGCGCGCACCCCCGTATCGAGTGGTTCGCGAATGGGCGCGCGATCCATGGCGTTGATCGTGCGCCGCACCAGCGGTTTGTTGTGCACGTCGGTCAGGGGTCCCTGGTGGTCCATGGGTTCACCCTGCGAATCGACGACGCGCCCCAGCAGGCCTTCACCCATCGGCAGGTGCAGGGTGCGATCTTCGCGCCTGCGCCAGGGGTGGTGCGGTTTCTGTAGCGTCATGCGCACTGTGGGCGGGGAACGTGGCACCACCCGCGCCCCGCTCACCAGGCCGTGCACGTCACCGGTGGGCATCAGGTAGGCACGATCCCCCGAAAATCCTACGACCTCGGCTTGTACCGGTGCTTGACCAGGCAGAAAAACTTCGCACACCGAGCCAACAGGAACGCGAATGCCCGTGGCCTCCAGCACCAGGCCGGCAGCGCGAACCAGGATACCCTGCGCTTCGAGGGGAATAGGATCGGCGGACAAGAGTTGCATCTCAGAAATGAAACGCTGCCAGTCTTGGCTGCGTGTCACGGATTCATTTGTTGCGTTCATCATTGCCAAATTCCTGCATGAAATCGCCCGGCACGGTGTCTTCTTGCGACAACGCCTAAGTCAGTAGGGAATTGCTTTAATCTCATACATCGGGCTCGGACTCGACGACAGTCGCTGCGCTGGGGCCGTCGGTCCAAGTGGATTCGCACCCCAAGGCCGCGGCCGCGCGCTCCCAGCGCGTTTGCATGGTGGCGTCGATGACGCCGATGTCAGACTCGACAATGCAGCCGCCCCGTGTCAGCGTCGTGTCGGTGACAAGGCGAACGCCCCTGGAGGCCAAGGTTTCGCCTATACCCTGCGCCACCAACGCATGATCCTCCGGGTGGATGCGCAGCGTGATGTGTCTGGCGCTCATCAGCAGTGTTTCGATGGCTTCCTGCGCGACACCTGCAATCAGATCGGGGCGAGCGGCGATTTCGCTGCGCACAACCTGTCCGGCTAGCTGCGTTGCCGTTGTTGCTAGCACTTGGGCCAATTGCTCCTGCAGTTTGTCGAGTTGGCCCATGTACGCCTCGGTGATGGCACCGAGTTGGGCCGTGATCTGGGTAGCGTAGCTGCGCTTGAAGCTCTCCAACGCCACCAAACCGTCGCGGTACCCATCCTGGTATCCAGACTGGCGCGCGGCAAACAACTGCTTGGCATCTTCCTCCTCGGCGTTGGCAGCATTGGTTGTCTGAGTGTCTTTGGTCTGTGGTTGCGGCGTGGATGAGCCGTTGGACAGGGTTTCCGGGCTCCATGCCGCAAACGCGCCCAGCTCCTCACGTGGGATGAACCGTGAATATGACGTTGCCCGAGTTCCCCCCGTGGGCGGTGGCACTTGGCGCTTAGATGTACGCGTCATCGCCGCCGCCTCCGAGCACTATCTGACCCTCGTCGACCAGACGGCGAACGATTTTGAGCATTTCTTTTTGCTCGCTTTCGACCTCGGCCACGCGCACCGGTCCGCGTGAGTCGAGTTCTTCGCGCAAGGTCTCTGCCGCGCGTGCCGACATGTTCTTGAACACCTTTTCGCGCAGCTCGGGCGTCGAACCCTTGAGCGCGATGATGAGCGACTCGGACTGGACCTCCTTCAACAGCAACTGAATGCCCTTGTCGTCGATGTTCACCACATCTTCAAAGGTGAACATGTTGTCCATGATCTTTTGTGCCAGGTCACTGTCGGCTTCGCGGATGTAGTCGAGCACCGCGGTTTCGATACTCGAACCCATGGTGTTGATCATCGATGCAGCAGTCTTGGGGCCACCGAGCGAGGCTTTGCGCATGCGATCGCTACCCGCCAATACGTTGGACA
>JAOTTZ010000042.1 GCA_029864165.1 Burkholderiaceae bacterium | reverse complement strand
TCACAAGAACCTCAGAGACCTTGCCCTTGCTCCTGCCGCTGCCATGCGGCGGCACCGTGAACAGGCACGATATCCCTTCGTTAATAACGGTCAAGGTAGTACGTCGGCACCGCCCAATTTCAGCGATCAGCGTTGCCAAGCCGCGCGCACAGTCGTCAAACACCGCGCTAAGGACTATTGGATGAACATCGAGGCTGCACAGCCGTTGCTCGTTGACGACGACCCCTTGGCCATACAGATCATGCGCCGCATACTGTCTGTGGGCGAACACTGGCGGCGTGTCAGCGATGCCCGAGTTGCCGAGATCGTTAGCGCTGCCTCCGATGCCATCGTCAGTTGCGGCGATGACGGCCATGTGCTGCTGGCCAACGCTGCCGCCAGCCGCCTGTTCGATGCGCCGCAGAGCAGCCTGGTCGGTAGAAACATCGGCGACTTGATCGGCGTCGGCCTCGATGAACACCATGACTGGTCGGCGCAGAGCGCCCAGATCCGGGTGTTGCAGCGCTCTGGCGCCAATTTCCCGGCTGAACTGTCGGTGTCGAAATCGGGTGTAAAGGGTGATCACTTTGCGATCGAGTCAAAGCATCGAAGTGCTTGATCCTGCCCGTAGCCTGTCCCCTAACACGGATTGAAAGGTACTTCATGGAAGCCGATATCCTCATTGTTGACGACGACCCAGGTACCATACAAGTCCTCGCACGTATCCTCACCGGCTTGGGCAAGCTGCGCTTTGCCACCGATGGCAAAACGGCTTTGCGCATGGCGCGCAAGCAACGCCCCGACCTCATGCTGCTTGATGCCGAAATGCCCGGCATGAACGGCTATCTGGTCTGCGAAATCATGAAGGGCGACCCAGAGCTGGTCGACGTTGCGGTCATGTTCATCACCAGCTACGCTGGACTCAAGTTCGAAGTGGCGGGCCTAGAGATGGGCGCAGCGGACTTCATTAGCAAGCCCGTCAGCGAGCCCTTGCTTGTCGCGCGCGTGAAGACGCAGCTGCGTGTCAAGCGATTGACCGATCAGCTTCGCGACGTAGCCCATATCGACGCACTGACGGAGATTTCGAACAGGAGGCGCTTCGACGAATTACTGAACCTTGAGTGGCTGCGGGGTTTGCGCGAAGGCCATCCGGTGGCACTGCTGTTGGCCGATGTCGACCACTTCAAACTCTTCAACGACGCCTACGGTCATCCGGCCGGCGATGTATGCCTGCGTATGGTTGCGCAGGCCTTGTCTAGCGCGTGCCGGCGCCCGGCCGATTTGGTGGCCAGGATCGGCGGCGAAGAATTTGCTGTCTTGATGCCGAATACACCGCTCGATGGCGCCGAGCAAGTGGCACGGCGTGCATTGGCTGCGGTGCAAGCACTTGGCATCCCACATGATGCATCGTCCGCGGCAGCGCTTGTCACCGTCAGCATCGGCTTGGCTTACTACGACAACTCTAGCGCGGCGTGGGTCGAGCCAAGCCTCGAGTCGAGCTTCAGTGGCGCGACCCTTATGCATAACACGGCGCAAGACTTACTCAAGGCCGCTGACCAGGCGATGTACGCGGCCAAGAACGCAGGTCGCGCGCAAGCTTGGCGGCTGGACGTAGCCGATGTCGACACGCCGGCCTTGGCCAGGTCAATCGAAAGTCCGCGAAATCGCGTCGTCGAGACGCAGAGGCAACGCGCATGAATCCCTCTGGGTGGCTTCGGTCGCGGCGGCCGCTGTCAGTTGCAGTGGGCGTCTTCGGCGTTGGCATCGCGCTGGCGTTAGCGGCGGCGTACTGGCAGACGCAGAAAAATCAGTTGGAGGCCAACGCCCGCTTTGCTGAGCTTAGTAAAAGCGTCATCGAGCAGATCAATGAGCGACTCCAAGTATACGAACACGGTGTGCGCAGTGCGCGTGGCCTCATCCTCGGTTTGGGGCCCGACAAGATCGATCGCAGGACTTTTCGCACCTACTGGGAGTCGCGCGATTTTGACCAAGAATTTCCCGGTGCGCGCGGTATCGGTTTCATTCGGCGCGTGCCAGTCGAGAAAGAGGCCGCCTTTCTCGCGGCGGCACGACAAGACGGTGCCCCGGACTTCGCCATCCCCCAGCTCGCCCCTTACGACCGCGAGCGCTACGTTATCCAGTACATCGAACCTGTCGCACGCAATAGGCAGGCAGTGGGTCTCGATATTGCGTCCGAAAACAACCGCCGGACCGCTGCATTGACCTCGATGCGCAACAACGCCACAGTGCTCACTGGCCCGATCACGATCGTGCAGGCCATGGCCCGGCCTCAGCAGGCCTTTTTGTTGCTGATGCCCGTCTACCGCACCGGTGCGGCACACGCTACTGTTGCCGAACGCGAAGCCGCCACTATCGGCTGGAGCTATGCGACGCTCGTGATGGACGAAATCCTAAGTAGTCTGCACCTTGTCGATACTCACTTCACCTTCACCCTGAGCGATGTGTCAGGCGCCGAGCCGCAGTTGTTCTTTGCGTCAGCCCGTAGCGACGTACCCGCCGCGGATGGCGTCGCGCAGCGAGTCACGGCGCCTATGTTCGCCCGTCAGTGGGCGGCCGACTTTCGTGCAACACAGGCCTTCCGGGCGGGATTGAACTTGACGAGCCCGCGCACCGTGGGCGCACTGTGCGCGGGAATTTCGGCCTTGCTTGCGCTGGTGGCGTACGCCTTTGTGCGCGCGCGCGAGCGAGAGCAGTACATCCGTGCAGAACAGGTGCGCCGTGCCGCGATCGTCGCCGCTTCGAACGACGCCATCATCGGCGCGACACTGGACGGCATCGTGACCGACTGGAATCACGGGGCCGAAAAAATGTTCGGCTATGCCGAGATGCAAGCGATCGGCCAATCGCTGCCGAGTTTGATCGTGCCAAAGGGCTTCGAAGGAGAGGACGCCGGCATCCGCGAGGCCATCAGGTCGGGACGTGTGATTGCACCCCTTGACACAACGCGCCAGCGCAGCGACGGCTCGTGCGTCGACGTGTCAATCGCTGTGTCTCCGATCATGGCGCAAGACGGTCGCTGCATCGGTTTGTCTAAGTCGATGCGCGACATCAGCGTGGCCCGGCGCGCCGAGCGGGCGGTGCGGGAACTCAACGCCAGCTTGGAGGCGCAAGTGCTAGAGCGCACTGCTCTGCTCGAGTCCGCGCGACACACGCTTGAGACGATACTCGACGCGCTGCCAGCGCCGGTGGCGTATTGGAGCCGTGATCTGATCAACCAGATGGCCAACCGGGCCCATAAGGCCTGGTATGGCGTTGAAGTCGATCGCGTGCCTGGAATGCACATACGCGAGCTGATTGGGGACGCATCCTACGAGCGCAGCAGATCCTATTTACAAGCGGCGTTGAATGGCCAAGACCAAACCTTTCTCGAAACCAGCGTGCCTTTGGGTGCTGGGGGAGATCCCAAGCACGCTATGGTGAACTACATGCCGGATGTGGTTGACGGTGTGGTGCGTGGCATCTTTTCAATGTTGCACGACGTCACCGAACTGACACGAACAACGGCGCGCTTTGCTCTTGCTGCCGACGCTGCTCGCCTCGGTGTTTGGGAGTGGGATCTCGCCAACCAGTCTCTCAACTGGGACGACCGGATGTTCCAACTCTATGGGCGCACGCGAGCGGAAGGCATGTTGCCGTACACCCTGTGGTCGACCAGCTTGCACGCAGACGATCGTGCGCGCTGCGAGCGCGAAATCGCCGAAGCGATCGAACGTGGCGCCGATTTCAATACGGAATTCAGAATCGTCCACCCCGACGGGGTGGTGCGACATATCCGCGCCGCGGCTCGCTCAGAACACGATGCAGAGGGAAAACCAATCCGGATGATTGGAGTCAACCTCGACATCACCAAACGCAAGGAGTCCGAACTCCAGCTGTTGGCCACGTCTTCCTTGCTGCAGACCGTGCTTGAATCGGCGTCGGAAGTAGCGATCATTGCGACCGCCCCCGATTTGACAATACGCGTGTTCAACGTCGGCGCGGTGCGCATGCTGGGCTATGCCAGCGAAGAAGTTGTGGGCAAGGCGACCCCGGCGCTCATCCACGATCCAGGAGAGATCAGCACGCGAGCCGCAGCGCTGAGTACCGAACTGGGCTACTTGGTCGAGGGTACTGAAGTGTTCACCGAGCCATCGGCCCTGCGCGAGGCTCGTGAATGGACCTACATCCGCAAGGACGGCAGTCGGCTCCCGGTATCGCTCATCGTGACCGAGATGCGCGGCGAGGACGGCCAGCTCTTTGGCTACCTCGGCGTGGCCCAAGACGTGACGCGTCAGAAGCAAACTGAACAATCGTTGCGCGAAGCAGTGCACAAGGCCAAGAAGGCCAATCAGGCGAAGAGCATGTTTTTAGCCAATATGAGTCACGAGATACGCACACCGATGAATGCGGTCATGGGCCTGACTTACATGCTTGACCAGACTGCGCTCAACGTTGAGCAGGCATCCTTGTTGGCGAAGGTCCAGATTGCCAGCAAGTCGCTACTCGCGGTGATTAACGACGTGCTGGACCTGTCCAAGATCGAAGCCGGTGAGCTGAAGGTCGAGTCGGCTCCGTTCGACCCGCGCCAGGTGCTCGATGACCTCCGTTCAGTTTTTTCGGTTCAGGCTCAGAGCAAAGGCATAGCGTGCAACATGGAGACTGAAACCGACCTTCCCGAGGCGGTGCAAGGCGACGCCGCGCGGCTGACCCAGGTGCTGAGCAACTTGCTGAACAATGCCATCAAGTTCACCGAACGTGGCAGCGTGCAACTGCGCGTGCGCGGGCTCGGCGCCACCGGCGACGGTGTCAAGCTGCGCTTCGAGGTGCAAGACAGCGGTATTGGCGTGGCGCCCGAGATGCAGCGAAGGCTATTCGAGCCGTTTGCTCAAGCCGACGCTTCGACCACCAGGCGTTTCGGCGGCAGCGGTCTGGGGCTGTCGATCGTCAAACACCTCGTCACATTGATGGGGGGCGAGGTCAGCATGGTCAGTATCCCTGGTGTCGGCAGCGAATTCTCGGTGGAGATGCCTTTTGGCTTGGCCTCACGCGCAGCGCTACACGCGACGCAAGTCGGGTCAGGCGCGAAAGGTGCGATCGACTTGAACGGAGTGCGAGTATTGGTCGTCGACGACAGCGACATCAACCAGGAAGTGGCACGGCACATTCTGCAGCGCCACAAAGCGCATGTCTGGCTGGCCGGTAACGGCTTAGAGGCGATCGAGCAATTGCGGGCGGCACCCGCAGGTTTCGATGTCGTGCTGATGGACGTGCAAATGCCCGTGCTCGATGGTCACGAGGCTACCCGCCGCATCCGCCAAGAGCTTGGGCTCAAGAATCTGCCGATCATCGCGCTAACGGCTGGGGCGTTGACCAGCCAGCATCAGATCGCTGCCGAGTCGGGAATGGATGACTTCATCAGCAAGCCCTTCGACGCCATGGGCTTGGTGCTTTGCATTCGGCGCCATGTTCGGCACCAAGGCGTTACGCTGGCCGACGCGGGGCCCACGTCCCCGCCAACAGCGATGGCGAACACCAGCCGCTGGCCGCACATCGAAGGCATCGATACGAAAGACGCCGCGCAGCGGCTGGGCGGCGACTTGAGCCTGTTTCAGACAATGCTCAAATGGCTGCTCGACGAGTTCCAAGACATCGACCAGCCTGAACCCGGCGACACGACAGCGCTACAAGCGCTCGCCCGACGCATGCACAAGCTGCGCGAAAGCGCAGGCTTGCTAGGCGCCCAGGCTATTTATAAGCTGGCCAGCGAAACAGAAACCGTGTGCAGCAACGGTGACCACGCCAACGCCATGCTGCTGGTCAAGGCCCTGCAGGCCCAGCTCAACGACTTGCACTTACACGCCGGGCCGGCGCTGGTGCAACTCCAGGCCGATGAAGCCGACGCCGGCGACCCGATTGTGGGCGAGCTCGACCCGCAGCAGCTGATCACATTGGAGGCCATGTTGAACGAGCAAAACCTTGGCGCGCTAGAGCAGTTCAAAGAGCTAGCGCCGCATTTGCGGCAAAAATTAGGCCGCGACGCCTTCGCCGACATTCGCGATCAGGTGAACAACCTGCAGTTTGCCGAAGCCGCTGATAGCTTGCATGGAGCACTGAACACAGCGACATCGTGAGCCTTCGCAAGCTGTTCATATCCACCCAACGATTACGGAACTGCCGCCGACCTTGGCCGCCCCAATAGCGCACCCGCTCGTTGGTGAAGTCCTTCGCCTGGGGCGCCTTGCGGGCGATCAGCTCCTTCTGGCTGGCGTAGGCGCTGTCCCCGTAGACGCCGCTCGACTCCGTGCAGCAGATCCGGCAAAGGATGCTTGTCATGCACATTGGCAGCGGTGAGCACCGCACTGTGCGCCGGCCCGGTCTGGTTGTCCACACCGATGTGCAGTTTCATCGCGAAGTACCCATCTCGTTTGGTGGGCCTGCGGTATCGCTCAAGTCCCGCCCCTTGATCGGCCGCCATCGCAAGACTTTGTTGCTTCATCGTCGCCCTCCGTTGTTTCGCTCACCGCAAAAGCAAAACGCGCACGACGACAACAGCGTTTCAGCGTTGCCTTCAATCCGAAACTTGAGATGGCGGTGGCCCTTGCCCCGAATCTCACTGACCCCTGGCGAGGCATCGCTTATCCGCGGCGCGCGGAGCCAGACTAGTAGTCCGTTTTATCAAAACCATTGCATGATGAAACCGATGGATTTTCTCGCCAGGCTAGGCGCAGACCCGCAGCCGCACTGGTGGTGCGGCGAGGGGATGCAACGACGCATGGCAGGAAAAGACACGGTTTCATGTAGTGGTTTTGGTCAAACGGACTACTAGAACCTATCTCACAATCGCGCAATGCGTTGAGGCCAAAATCGCTGGTGGCTAGGCGCCTGCCGCAGCCCATATCGGGAATATGCGCAAGGCAAGCAACGCCGCCAGCGGCGATTTTGGCCACAACCCTTCGGGGCGGCGGCGATGCGGGCGCGCTGCAGCGTCGGCCTCGCTACCCATATGCCCGATATGGGTAGCGAGGCCTTCTCGCATCGCATCCCGCATTGCCACCGTCGCACACGTGAAAGATTGTGAGGTAGGTTCTGTCAATCGCAGTTCTGCATTTCCAGAATGCTGTAGCCCGCGCGGAGGATGTCTTGCTCGACCTCGGCCGACGCTGACTCGAAGTGGCAGAAGCGGCATTCCTCGCTCACCAGCGTGTCGGCCGGGATGTTTTTCGAGGCCAGGTATGCCCGGCCGAACGCCGTCACCGTGGCTTGGTCTCTATTGGTATTGGGAACAAGGATGTCAAAGTGCATCCTGCGGCCGTCAGGACGGCGCACGTAGGTATCGAATACGGCAATTTGCATGGCCCGCTTTCTGTAAGTTATATCCTTCGACCTTGATGTAGAAGGTGTCAACTTGGTGCGGCGGTCGAAAAACTCGGCACCTTACTCAGTTGATCCTATAGCCGTTTTAGCACCATTGAGAGTTAGAAGCTTTCAGCTCGGCACAGGGCCCAATTGGGTCAGCGCGACGCCGAGCACGTCGACAACCGGCCCGCGCACCGCCGGCAAACGGTGACGTGCAGCAAGAGTGTTGATCGGCAATAAAAGGTGCAGCGTCTTCACAGAAAGCGAACGTGGTCACCTCAATGAATGTGCCTACTGCTTGCGGAGACAGTTGTTCAACACGGCCATTCTCGCGCGCGGTGAGCGACGGGATCAGGTTGTAGAACTGAAACACAAAGCCGACGTGCTCGCGCCGGCAGCGCGTCAACTCGGCTTCGCCCGCGTGCGTGAGGTCATGGTCGCGCCACACCGCGGTGCCGGCGGTGGGAGTATCGAGGCCGCCCAGAATGTTCAGCAGCGTTGATTTGCCGCTGCCCGACGGCCCCAGTAACACGACGAACTCCGACGCATAAATCTCCAAGTCCACGCCGCGCAGCGCGTGCACCTGGACTTCGCCCATCGTGTAGACCTTGCTCAAGCCGCGCGCGACGAATACCGGGTCAGCGGCTGGGGCTTGTGGAGGGCGCGGTGTGCTTTGTTCGTGCATCCCAGTGGTGGCAACAAGAGGAAGGTGGACGGCCTTACTCTACATTCCGCTAACGCAGGCGCTTGTGACCCGTATCAGTCATCACGTTGCCGTCACCCACAGCCCAGTGGCTACCAGCATCGCCAGCATCGCAGGCGGCAAGAGAGGTACCAGCTCCGACTTGAGCCTCTTGCTCAGGCCAATTCGACAAAGCTCATTCAGGGCCTCGACGCTCCAGCGCCAAGCCGACCACCTCCAGCAGCACCCCGAGGCCAAAGACAACGAGTCCGGCCCCCACTGACGTAGACAGCAGCATCAACGAGCCACCCAATACCATCAGCAGCATAGACAGAATACGCCTGGCACGTCGGTTGCGAATCATGATGATCTCCCTGCGGATGGCTGGTCGGTGTTGGCGGCGGACATCCCGTGGCAGGATCCCGGTCTTGACGCTCGTGCGGTTCCTTCTATCGTGGCACTTGGCACCTGGTCGGCCCCGCAATGCCTGTTTGAAGTAAAAAGGCCCGCCAACCCTTGCGGATGGGCGGGCCCGGTGAAGACCCCCCTCGGGTATTTCACAACCCGACTGATTCGAGGGCGTCTTCGTCTCTCATGGTGTGCATAACACCATTAACTTTCCCTTCAAGGGAAACCCCTTTGCAGCTGAGCCCCACACGAGCCTGCGCCGCACCTGTTTCAGGTTAGATGTTGCGCCGCGCATGTCGTTGATATTGCGCAATAGATTCCACTTTTCTCCAGATTGGAACCGCCCACGGTGCCGGTGGTCAGAAAGACTTCGGCACCGAGATCAATCTATAGAAACGTTGATGAAGCTCAATGTGGCAGTCGAGAGCCCGACAAATACTTATCAGGTGCATGGTTGTGGCCATAGCACATCAGACTCACAAGTTTTTCGCCTATCTTGGAGATACGACATGAAGCACCAGCAACCGACGTCTCACACCTCGCATCCAATGCCAACGGAGACAGTGGGCGCAGCCCAAGTACAACCCCACGCCAGCGGCGATGGGCATGACGAGGCCATTCGCAAGGCTGCCTACTCGTTCTATGAAGCTCGCGGCCAGGCCGACGGCCATGAACTGGACGATTGGCTGCAAGCGGAAGCCCAGCACGGTCAGTCGCTGACCAACGGCGCCGACGCGTCCGCGTCGGTGTCGTCGGCCCATTGAACACAAAGCGCAGCGCGTAGGGCAGGCCCGATCGCTTGGGCCTGCGGACCAGCAAGCGCTGAGCGCGATGCAGGATTGCGGTTCTCTCGCTTTTGCGGATAGGTTCTAAACAAGGATCAATTCATGAACGACCTGCGTGTGAAAAATTTGCTTGTAAGGGAAGCCTTCGAGGATGCGTTCCGCCATTTTCTCCGCCCCTGGCGAACTGAGTTGGCTGACTGCGCGCCCCAGATCAGGGTGGACCTGAATGAAAACGAAGGCAACTACACCGTGAAGGCAGAAGTTCCCGGTGTACGCA
>JAOTTZ010000041.1 GCA_029864165.1 Burkholderiaceae bacterium | reverse complement strand
TCCATGTCCGGGTATTCGACCAGGGCCTCAGCAACACGGGTATCAATGTCCTTCGGGTCTGCCGGTAGGTCGATATAGCCTTCCGGCCCACGGTATGACTGGCGCTGCTCGTAATCCATGACGCCCTTGCGCAGCGCGCGATACGCTGCCATCTGTTCGTCAGTTCGGATGGTCAGATGGACGTTGAGTCCGCGCGTGTAAGACTCTGCGCCGTAGTGGCTATAAATCATCTGACGCGCTGTTTCGGCTACGTACTCGGCATGTATCGGAACTTCCGATGGCTCCCGATACTTCAGCGATTGCTTGCGCGCCTGGCTGTACTGCGCCTCGGTAATGAAACCGTTGTTGAGCATTCGGTCGAAAATGTACAGCTGGCGCTCGCCTGCACGCGTCGGATTGATGATAGGGTTGTAGGCTGAAGGCGCTTTCGGTAGCCCCGCAAGCATTGCGGCCTCGGCCAAGTTGACGTCTTTAAGCGGCTTGCCGAAGTAGATCTCACTGGCGGCGGCAAAACCAAACGCACGTTGGCCTAGGTAGATCTGGTTCATGTAGAGCTCAAGAATCTGCTCCTTTGACAGCACACGCTCTATCTTCAGGGCGAGCAAAATTTCGTAGATTTTGCGTGTAAAAGTTTTTTCCGTTGAAAGATAAAAATTCTTTGCGACCTGCATGGTGATCGTCGACGCGCCTTGACTGCGCAACTCGCTGAACTGGGCAAGCGCGGCGCGCATCACGCCTTTATAGTCCACACCGCTGTGTTGATAAAAGCGGGCGTCTTCCGCAGCGAGAACGGCGTCTTGCAACACCTTGGGAATTTGCGCGATGGGTGTGAAGTTGCGCCGCTCTTCGCCAAACTCGCCCAGCAGTACCCCTTCGGAGGAAAAAATCCGCATCGGCAGTTTGGGGCGGTAGTCGGTGATCCCGTTGATATCGGGTAGGTTTGGATAGGCCACTGCCAACGCCACACCCACCAGCAGCAAAACGGACAGCACCATCGCGCTTGCCGCTGCGGCCAGCGCTGCTAGCACCATTAACGCCCAACGGACTAAGGCATGGAATCGAGACAAGATGTTGAGCGACAAAGAATAAGGACAGAACCTCTAACCAGGCGTAAGAACTGGCATCCAACTTCGCCAAGTGAGTGCCGGCGACGGGCAGGGGAGTCGGGTGATTATAGAAATGCCGGGATGGCGTGTTGATTTCGCAACGAGCTTGGCGCTGAGAAGTCCGAATCTTCTATGTTACTCAATGCCTTTACTGCTAGTATTGAAGTAACTTCTTAACTATGCAGCGTACTGTTCCGTACGCAGGGAAAGGGTTGCCCCTTGAGTATTCTGGACATACTGCTCGGCCGTAAACATCCGCCGATGATCGGGTTGGATATCAGTTCGTCCAGTGTGAAACTGGTTGAGCTTGAGCAGAACGCGTCCGGCGAGTTTGTGCTTCAGCGCTTTGCTTCAGAAAGCTTCGAGAAGGGGTGGATCGCCGACGGCCAGATCGAGAAGTTCGACGAGGTTTCCGAGGCCGTGCGACGCGTTGTTTCCAAGAGCGGCACCAGAATAAAACAAGTGGTGCTGGCCATGCCGCAGTCGGCAGTCATCACCAAGAAGATCATGTTGCCGGCGGGTTTGCGAGAGGAAGCCCTCGAGATGCAGGTAGAGACTGAAGCCAACCAGTACATACCGTTTTCGCTTGACGAAGTGAGCTTGGATTTTTGTGTGATTGGCCCCAGTTCGACCTCGGTCGGCGACGTTGAAGTGTTGATTGCCGCGTCGCGGAAAGATAGGGTGCAGGATCGTCAAGGTTTGGCCGAAGCGGCTGGTTTGAAGCCGGTCGTTCTAGACATCGAGTCGCATGCCGCTCGTTTGGCCATGAGCCGCGTGGTGGCCGCGCTTCCCAACGAGGGCAAGGACGCGCTGGTGGCGCTGTTCGAAATCGGTGCCGACACGACGAGTCTGAAGGTGCTGCGTGATGACGATATGCTTTACGATCGTGACCAGGCGTTCGGAGGTTCGCAACTGACGCAGTTGATTTCACGTCAGTATGGCTTCTCCTTTGAAGAAGCAGAACAAAAGAAGCTGGCCGGTGATTTGCCCGAAGACTACGACGCATCAATCCTCGCACCTTTTGTTGACAGCCTTTCTCAGGAGATAGGCCGTGCATTGCAGTACTTCTTTACCAGCACACCGCACCACAAAGTGCACTACGTGATGTTGGCCGGTGGCACCGCCACGTTGCCGGGACTGAAAGATCGGGTGACCGAACTGACCGGCTTCGCATCCATGATCGTCAACCCGTTCGACAACATGAAACTGGGCTCGGCGGTGCGCGAGAGCAAGCTGCGACGTGAGGCACCTTCGTACCTCACCGCTTGCGGGCTGGCGATGCGGAGGTTTATGCAGTGATTCTGATCAACCTGCTCCCGCATCGCGAGGAACGGCGCAAACGGCGCAAGACGGCTTTCTTCGTCGGGTTGGGCTTGTCGGCTTCGGCCGGGTTGGCGGTGGTGGGTTTTTGGTATTTTTTCGTGCAGCAACTGATATCCGGGCAGCAGGAGCGCAATGAGTTTTTGAAGGCTGAGATCGGCAAGCTCGAAGTCCAGATCAAGGATATAGCTTCGCTGAAGTCGGAGATTGAAGCGCTCATAGCGCGACAGAAGGCGGTCGAGGACCTCCAGACCGACCGCAACATGCCGGTTTACATGCTCGACGAGCTTGTCAGGCGGACTCCAGAAGGTGTTTACTTCAGGAACGTCAAGCAAGATGGGCAAATCCTGACAATCAACGGTGTCGCGCAGACCAACGAACGCGTGTCGGAGTTGCTGCGCAATACTGCCTATCAGTCCGAATGGCTAACACAACCTGAGTTGATAGAAATCCAGGCCGGCGATGTGCAAACCGCGCGGGAGCAAAAAAAGCGCCTGTTCAACTTCTCGGTACGCGTTTCCATCAAGCGACCGCAGCAGGGTGCGCAGGCGACGGATGCTGCCGCGTCCACGGGGAAACCTGACGCCGCGGTGACGCCCAAAAAATCCTGAAGGTGGCATTGATGGCGACCCAAACGAAATCGAACAATATCGACCTGAATGTGCTCTACGAACAGGCGGCATCGCAGTTCCGCGATCTCAATCCGAGCGAACCGGGGCAGTGGCCGCTGTTGCCCAAGGCCGCGGCTTGGGTGGCTGCGGCCGTGCTGATGGGGTTTGCTGGGTGGTTTGCTCTGCTGTCCGACGTGCATGATGAGCTCGAAGCCGAACGTAACAAAGAACCGACGCTCAAACAGGACTATCGAGCCAAGCTTGGGCAAGCGGTCAACCTGGGCGAGCTGCGCAAGCAGAAGTTGCAAGTAGAGGAGTATGTGACCCAACTGGAGAAGCAGTTGCCCGGTAAAGCGGAAATGGACGCCTTGCTGTCTGACATCAACCAAGCTGGCTTGGGCCGAGGTCTGCAGTTTGAACTGTTTCGCCCCGGCAGGGTTGTCGTCAAGGACTACTACGCGGAGTTACCGATTGCGATCAGAGTCAGTGGGCGCTTTCATGACATCGGGGCATTCGCGGCCGATATAGCCAACCTTTCGCGCATTGTTACCTTGCATAACTTGAGTGTTTCAAGCACCAAGGATCCCGACGGCGTGTTGTCTATGGAAGGCACTGCTCGCACATACCGCTACCTCGACGTCAGCGAAGTGGACCAGCAGCGAAAGGCCAAGCCCAAGGCGGGTAAGAATTAATGATGGACAGGTCTATGTTGTTCGCCAAACTGTTTGCCATGAGCGCGGTAATGGTCATCATCGCCGGCTGTGGGGGCGAACAGGGTGAACTGAAGCAGTGGATGGACCAACAACAAAAAGAAGTCAAGCCAAACGTGCAGCCGCTGTTTCCGCCCAAGAAGTTCGCGCCTCAACCGTATACTGCCGCGGACGGCGTGGAGCCGTTCAGCACGCAAAAGCTCGCGGTGGCGCTAAAGCAAGAATCCAGGCAACCCAACTCATTGTTGGCGGAAGAACTCAACCGCCGCAAGGAGCCTCTAGAGGCTTTCCCGCTGGACAGTATGAGCATGGTGGGCAGCGTCGTCAAGCAGGGGCAGGAGTTTGCTCTGCTTCGAGTAGATAGCCTGCTTTACCAAGTTAAACCGGGCGACTATCTGGGTCAGAACTACGGGAAAATCACCGAAATTTCAGAAACCGAACTTGCCCTGAGAGAGATTGTTCAGGACGCTGCGGGCGAGTGGGTCGAACGCCTAAGCAAACTCCATCTTCAGGAGAAGGGGCAATAACGAACATGCAGGAGAAACCAATTATGGGCAAGTGGCCTGCGCTTATGCTTGCACTCGCGTTGCTGACCGGTGTTCCGTGTTCGGTCGTCGCCGAGAACGTGATTCAATCGATCAATAGCGCGCAGCAAGCCGGCGCCGAAGTGGTGCGCATTGAATTCAGCGAGCCCTTGTCGGCAGTACCGACGGGGTTTGCGATCCAGTCTCCGCCCCGAATTGCACTCGACCTTCCGGGTGTTGGCAACACCATGCAGCGTTCGACGGTAGAGATCAATCAGGGTAATCTGCGCTCAGTCAGCGTCGCCCAGTCCGGAGAGCGCACGCGTTTGGTTTTGAATCTCAAATCGCCTTCCAACTACTCTGCGCAGTTGCAAGGCAAGGTGTTGTTGGTGGTACTCGACAGCGTTGTACCAGCGCCAACAGTTGCTACTGGCGCCGGCGACGAGCCGGTGCATTTTGCACAGAGCTTGAATGAATCGCCGCTGGCGCTGAAGGACGTCGATTTCCGTCGTGGCCAGGACGGTACAGGGCGGATCATCGTCGAACTGCCGAACAACCAAGTCGGTGTGGACATCCGCCAGCAGGGCCAGGCCTTGGTGGTTGACTTCCTGCTTTCTACGTTGCCGGAGAATTTACGCCGTAGACTCGACGTCAGCGACTTCGGAACGCCGGTGAGTACTATTTCAACTGCGCAGAGCGGTGATCGTGTGCGCATGGTAGTCGAGCCCAAGGGCTCGTGGGAGCACAGCGCCTACCAAAGTGACAACCAATTTGTATTGGAGGTGCGCCCACAAAAGGCGGATCCCAACAAGTTGACTCAGGGCCCAGGCTTTGCGGGCGAGAAGTTGTCGCTGAACTTTCAGAACATCGAGGTTCGTGCGCTGTTGCAGGTAATTGCCGACTTTACCAACTTCAACGTCGTGACCAGCGATACCGTCACGGGCAGCGTCACCCTGCGCCTCAAAGACGTACCGTGGGACCAAGCGCTCGACATCATTTTGCAGGCCAAGTCTCTCGGGTTGCGCAAGTCCGGCAACGTGATCTTGATCGCGCCGAAAGACGAACTGGCCGCCAAGGAAAAACTCGAACTCGAAGCCAAGGCACAGATTACCGCGCTGGAGCCTGTTCGTACGCAATCCTTTCAACTCAATTACACCAAGGCAGAAGAAGTAGCCAAGGGCCTGACCGGACAAGTCTCTGGGCAAAATTCAACGCGCATCCTGTCCCCGCGCGGTAGCGTGATTTTTGAAACCAGAACCAACCAGCTCTTTGTCAGTGATATTCCTTCGAAGCTGGAGGAGATTCAGTCGATGATCGGAAAGATCGACATACCGGTTCGCCAGGTATTGATCGAAGCGCGCATCGTGATCGCCGACGATACGTTCGGCCGCTCACTCGGTGTCAAGCTCGGAGGCTCTGACCTGCGCGGTATACGCGGCGGTTTGCCGGGTTACAGCGTCGGCGGTAACAGCAACCGAGTGACTTTCGGCGGCAATTTAAACGCTATCGGTGCACAGACGGGGCAAATCTCAGCCGCAAACGTACCGCTGAGCGACACCAACTTCGTTAACTTGCCGGCCGTGGGGCAGGGCGGCTTCGGCGCTGCCACTTTTGCTTTGTCGCTGTTTGGCGCCTCGTCGAACCGTTTCCTCAACTTAGAAATATCAGCGCTGGAAGCAGACGGGAAAGGCAAGGTCGTGTCGAGCCCGCGCATCATCACTTCCGACCAAGTCAAAGCCACGATCAAGCAGGGAACGCAGATCGGGTATCAGCTGGCGACAAGTTCCGGCGCGACGGCAGTCACTTTCAAAGACGCGGTGCTCAAGCTCGAAGTCACGCCGCAAATTACGCCGGAGGGCAACGTCATCATGACCGTGGAAGTCAACAAAGACAGCGTCGGTGCGGTGTTTGCCGGTGTGCCGTCGATAGACACCAAGTCAGTGCAGACGCAAGTGCTGGTCGAGAACGGCGGCACCGTGGTGATCGGTGGCATTTTCGAGCAAACCGATCGGGAGGACATCACCAAGGTGCCTTTTCTCGGTGACGTGCCTTACTTGGGCAATCTGTTCAAGGGCAAGACGCGCTCCTCGAACAAGACAGAGTTGCTGATCTTCATCACACCGAAGGTCATTACTGAACGGTCGGCGACGCGCTAGTGCGAGCGCAGTGAGCGTTGTGGGTCAAAAATTGGAGTTTTCCGTGATGCGATCAATCAAAACATTTGCTGTGGCTGCCTTGTGCGCGCTGCTGACGTCATGTGGTGGTGGTGGTGGCGATGCGGGAAGTTCAACATTTGGAACCGGCAGTGGGGCTGCTGCTGGCGGCAGCAGCAGCGGGGGCGTGACGCTCCCGAGTTCAGTAGCGCTTGCGCTTCAACTCCTCGACGCGAACGGGCAACCGACAACATCACTTTTGGCGGGTCAGCCGCTGCGCGCTAGGGCCACTTTGACCAAAGACGGTCAGCCCGTTGTAGACGAAATCGTTACCTTTTCTTTAGATCAGGCGGTAGAACTGGCGCGGGTGGATCCTGTGTCCGGGTCTATCCTTTCGGATGTTGCGGGCGTTGCGAGCGTGAACTTATCGTCGCTCGGTTCGTCGACCGGCGCAGGCCGGATCGTTGCCGCGGCAACGGTTTCTGGGGTATCGGCTACTGCGGGCGCAAACTTTTTCGCCAGCGGTTCCACATCGACGTCACCGTCTAGCCTAACGCTCAGCGGAGTGGAAATTTCGTCTGCTTCCGTTTCCGCCTATGGTACGACCGGGCTGAGGGTACGCGTGCTTCAGAATGCAGTGCCGTTTACCTCGCCCGTTACCGTAAATTTCACCACGTCGTGTGCTGCGGGCAAGGCCACGGTGACGCAAAGCGCGACAACTCAACCCGATGGTTACGCCGTCGGTACCTTTGTCGACAACGGTTGTGCGCCGGCAGCAGATACGACGGTCACTGTGACTGCGTCGATTTCCACCGATTCGAAATCTGCATCATTCACCGTACTCTCTCCGACAGCAGGAAGTCTGCGGTTCTTATCAGTCATCCCCTCAGACCAGTCGATTACTCTCAGAGGTCAAGGTGGCGCTGGTCGGCAGGAGAACGCGACCGTCACGTTCCAGTTGGTCGATGTGGCGGGTCAGGGAGTAGGCAACGCCGAAGTATGCTTCGACATTACCACCTACATCGGTGACCTGAACCTTGACGGTTTTTCGCCGACCGTTCTGCCGTCGAGCTCAGGAAGTGTTGCGCTGTGCGGTAGCGATCCGGTCAGCATCGTTCGTTACGTGAAGCGTACCAACGCCGACGGTACAGTATCAGTTCAGATAAACGCCGGCACCGTGCCGACACCAGTGCGTGTACGCGCCCGCACTATCTATCCATCTGCCGCGACAGTTGCGCTAGAAACATTGTCGGACACGCTGTCTGTGTCGACGGGACTTCCGCTTCAGCGATCGTTTTCACTATCCGCTGACAAAACAAACATAGATGGTGGCAACTTTGATGGAGAGGTCGCGAAGCTCACAGCGCGCCTTGCGGACCAGTTTTCGAACCCCGTGCCGGATGGGACGGTGGTCAATTTCATTGCGTCTGGGGCCGCTGTTTGCACCGCGAATAACGGGTCGTGCAAGACGACCAACGGTTCCTGCACGTGTGACGTCGTCTCACAGGACAGGCGCCCGCAGGACCACCGCGTGGTCGTGATGGCTTATGCAGTTGGTTTGGAGGACTTCGACGACAACAACGGCGACAATGTGTATACGCTCGGTACCGATGCGTTTGACGACCTTGGTGACGCCTACGTTGATTCGAACAAGGACGGGGTATTCAGCACGAGTACCATTAACGAGGATACTGATATCCCGATTCCGTTCCAGTTAATCAACCAGTTCAAGGTTGATGGTGATCTTGTACGGGGCGTCGCACACCTGCGTGATTCAGTAATTATTTACCTCAGTTTGTCATCCTCTGGCGGTGATCCGACGGTCGTAATACCCAATAGCAACCTGTCTCAATCTGCCAATTTGAGTAGCGGCGCATCCAGTAGGTTTATCAGACTTACACCAAGCTGCCCCGCACCGTCTACACCACCGCAAACATCGGTGCAGTTGGCTTTGGAGGACGGTTTTGGTAACCCAATGGCCGCAGGGACCACACTTGCAGTCGTCGATTCGACTGACAACGTTGCTCTAGGGACGATTCGACCAGCCAACGTCCTGGCGTTGGGAGCGCGACCGCCAATCCCGTCGGTGGACAGCGACAACGTCCCGAAGAGTGATCCGTGGTTGCCGTCGGACGCTCGCGGAACCGTGGTGACAGGTCATTCGCTGCTGGTCAAGGGAGTGCAGGACAAGTGCGCAGGCAACGCGAGCTTTGCACTTGAACTCGCTTCGCCGCGCGGATCAGCTGTTCTAGGGCGTGTGCTGTATGAAGGTGAGCCGCGGACGACATCTCGCCACTCATTCGACGTGCGGTACGTCAATAGCGGTCTTAGCTTCAATTTGGTGGCTGGGCCCGTTGGAACAACAAACGCTACGCTCATTCCCTCGTCATGGGTCGCCTCGGCCGGGCGGATGCTGGATTCGTATACGATTGACTGGGGAGACGGAAGTAGCAGCGGACCAACTGCTATCGTCGGTGGCATCATTCCGCCGCAGGTTCGCGCATACGGGGCTCCTGGAACCTTTACCGCCACCATGGTTGTTACAGACGACAACGGCACGACATACAGCCGCAGCGGCTCGGTGACCATAGTCCCATAGGTAGTGAGACGAATTGCCGTCTCGCTTGTCGGGCTGCCGGGCGTAGGCAAGTCCACCGTAGCCAAGCAGCTGGCGCGAAGTCTGGGTTTCCGGTTTGTTGATTCCGACGCTGAAATAGAGCACCGGATCGGTTGCACCATCCGCGAGTACTTCGATCGTGAAGGCGAGGCTAAGTTTCGCGACATCGAACAGGCGGTGATCGCCGAACTTTTGTTGCGGCCGGATACGGTGTTGGCCACCGGTGGCGGTGTGGTGGTGCGCGAGGCCAACCGCCAGGCGTTGCACAAAGGTTCGGTCGTGGTCTATCTTCGTTGCAGGCCTGACGATCTGTACCACCGCGTACGCCACGACACACGACGTCCACTGCTCCAGGTGCGCGATCCACGCCGCAAGCTGCGTGACCTGTATGTCATACGTGATCCCCTGTACCGTCAGACAGCCCACTTCGTGGTCGAAACCAAGCGGGTTTCGGCGG
>JAOTTZ010000477.1 GCA_029864165.1 Burkholderiaceae bacterium | reverse complement strand
AGCACCGACCGGGACGTGTTGAGCACCACTGGGAACCGGTGCATTGAACACCGCTTCGAGTTGCTTGGCCAGTAGGTTGCGATCCAGTTCGCTTTGTCCCTTGTTCCTGAGCGCCTCCGAATGGGCAGGCAGCAGTCGGGCAAAAAACTCTTTCTGCGCCGCCTCGGGCCAACCGATCAGTTTCAGACCATCGGTCAGGTCTCTCATCAGCCTTGGCAAGCCCATCAAGAACGCCTTGCGCAGCGCGGATGTATCCTTGGGCTGAACGCTCATGACCAAGTCGCACGCAGCGCGCCGCATGCGCACGGTACGCTCGGCCATAGGTCCGTCGCGGCGGTTGGCAAACACCAGCGTCTGGCTCCACACCTGTGACAGAAAGTCGCGCAGGTAGTCGGGCACCTCCAGCGGCGCCAAAGCGGCACGCAGCTGCTGCATATAGCGCTGCTGCGCGAGGAGTTCAGACTCTTTGCCGTCGAGCAAAGTCGCCGCGCCGTTGGCCTGAACGTCGGACTGAATTTGCCTCTCGATAAATCCTTCGAGCAGGTTCAGCTTGTCGGTGTAAACGTCGACCTGGTCGAAGTCGCCGTCGATAATTTCTTGCACCAGCGCACTCACGCGCTCCAGAAACTTCTTGCCAGGTCCGTCGTTGAAGTCTTCGAAGGCAGAAGCCAGTGAGGCCAGGCGGTTGACGAACCGCCGGACGGGGTGCTTGCGCGTGGAAAAAAAGCTCGAGTCACTGAGCGCAACGCGCAACACGGGCAACTGCAAGCGCCCAATCTGGCGTGCCATTTGCGGCGCGACACGAGAGTCCGACAGAATCTGGTCGAACAGGCTGGCCACGACGTCGATCACCATGTGCTCGATCGTGCCGTTGGACGCTCGCCGCAACTCGTCTCGGTGTGCGCGGATCAGGTTGACCGCCACCGTCCCGGTAAGGCCGTCGCCGCGCAAGTCGCCTGTGCCCAGCGCCAAGCCGGCACCGCTGTCCCCGCCTGAGGACGCACCGAAAATCGAGGCGCTGCGTGTCTCCGCGTCCGCCGCGTCGCCGGCATGACCCGACACGACGGCTAAGCGCCGGATCAAGGACATCAGTTCGGCATCAACTACCGCAGGCTCGCTGCCGCTACCGTCCGTGCCACCCGTCGCGTAAGGGCGGTTCACCCACGCAGAGGCCGACGACGCGTTACTGCCCCCCCTGGGCATCGAACCCAGCCCACTCGAGTCGAATCTTGCCCCACGCATCCAACCGCTGCTGGCGGGACTGCCGGTGTCGAGCTGCTCGTTGTGGTCACCGCCCTTCGCGTTCCTGAGGTCCCCAACCTGCGAGCCGAATCCCGTTGCCGTGCGGTCGTTACCCGAGCCATCGACGCCGCGCAGTCCCAACTGGACCGGCTGCACACCGCGCGACTTCAGGTCGGCCACGATCTCGCTGTAGCACGAGCGCATGTGCTTGGCCACTACCGGGCCCATTTCGCGCGCCAAGAGCTTGCGGCATTCCAGCTCTGTGGAAACCGCCTCGATTGCGCTGTACAAGGCAGCCCCGAGCACCTCGGGCCGAAACGGGTTCGGATCCTTACCCGTCTCCCCCGGAGGCAGCAATGCGGCGGTGTACCTGGCCAATTCGCGCAATTCCCATTCACTCGCGTCCTCAATGCCGCGGCCCAGTCGGTCCGAGAACATGCGTTCTTCAAGGGCAGTGTCCTCGACCAGACTGAGCGACTCCCAGGTCGTACTGGGTTGCGGTTGACGTCGCTCGTGGCGAGGCGAAAACTCCAGCATCACCTTCTTACGCAGCCCGTCATTGAAGGCCCGGTGGAAAAGCGGCAACTGGTGACTCAAATCGCGCTGCGCCGAAACGATGGCGTCGCGCTCCGCAACGTAAGTGGTCGCGGTAACGTTTGCCAGGGTGTCAAGCCGTTTGGCGGTGTCGTCGACCGCAGTGGCAGCTGCCTCGCCGATGAGGTCTAGCGCCGCGTCGATCGCCGGTTGCGTAATTCGTCTATCGATCTGGGTCATGTTGAACAAGGCCGCGCCGGGAGGAGTCGAGGCGCTCCCCCGTAAAAACGTTGTAACAAAAAGCCGTCCTGGAGCCAGCTATGCGCCTATATATCGACAACTTTGGGCCCAGTCTGAACCCAAGCTTGGCCTGGGCTGTGTCTCATTTGCGCAAAGAGTTGCCAATATGCTGCAGATGACGTGATCGCAATGCAGTCTTCGGCAGCAACCCTGTGCCCCTGCAGCGATGCAGGCCGGCGCAAGCCGCTCATCTTCGCTGTCGGTGAGCGCGTTGCTGCGTGGCGACGACAAAGCGATGGACGCTAGGCGCAATCCGTAGCCCAAGGTGGTGCCTTGCGCAGGGCCGTCTTATTCGCGGATAGGTTCTCAGTCGTCAGCAGGCAAACA
>JAOTTZ010000474.1 GCA_029864165.1 Burkholderiaceae bacterium | reverse complement strand
GTCATGCCGATGAGCACGTAGTGCCCAGTCAGCCGTTCGGCCGGCACATCGCCACGCAAGACGTCGACGTACGAAACCCGATCGACCGTGCCCGGTGGCCCCGCATAGCGGATCAGAAATCGACTGTCGCGACCAGCCCCGTGAATGTCGGCGCTGACCGCTGATGTGGTCACCGCAGAGAGTCGCGTGGGGGGTGCTTCGCCGCCAGCTTCGAGCAGCGCCAGGGCCAGGTGCGGATAGCGCGCTGAGGTCGCGCCCGTGTACAAGAAGGCGTGCCGCAGCACGCCGTCGGCATCCACCGCTGCTTCGGCCGCGCCGAGGCGTGCAGCGGTGCGCAAAGGCTCCACCGGCTCCAACGCCGTCAGGCGACCGGCGCCGGCAGTTGGCCATGCCACCGGCAGCACGGCTGGGGCGCCCGCCGCCAGCGAACGGGCCAGCAAGCGGTCCTGTTCGGGATCAGCGTCGGGCTCGCTGAGCAGCAAATCGAGCGCCACCGAGCGCGGACGAGCCGGTGCCAGATTTTGCAGCAACGTGGCATGCACGGCGCGGGGCCAAGGCCAGCGGCCGATCGCTGCGATGCTGGTGTCGTCGATGGCAACAATGACGATGCCGGGTGGTGGTGGGCGTTGCCACAGCGCCAAGCCCAGGTCGTAGACCAGGCGATCGAGTCGCCATGCCCACCCCCATAGCGCTGCCGTGGTCGCCAGCGCGGCGAGCACCAGCACGATCATCACGTTGTCGCGTTGGCGCAGGGGCAACGCAGGCCGCCGCGCAGAGCGGCTCACGGCGCGATGATCACCAACGCACCAGCGGCGCGGACGCACTCGCCACTGCTGTCGCGCAAGCAGTTTGGCACGTCGAAGCGTTGTGGCGTGGTGTACGGGCCGATAAAACCATCGGCGTCGCGCGCGCGCAGCCGTACGTAGAACCGTCCCGTTCCTGGCAGTGGCAGCTCGATGCTCGGTTCGCTCAGCGTTTGTTCAAACACCAACTCGGCGAAGGTGAGCTCTCGCGCCACCTGAAACTCGAATGTTTGCCCCGGTGCGCCTTCCCAAGAAAAGTTGATGGCTTTCTCGCCGACGGCAGGGGGCTTGGGTATCGGCGTCGCTGGAAGCGGGCGCAACTCGAAATTTTGCGTTGCGCCCCAGGGACCACGATCATCGCCCGCGCGGACGCTTGCCATGCGCCAGTGGTAGTTACCGGGACGCAGGTCGTCGATCTTCAAGTTCAACGAACGCAAGTCCTTCAAGTCGTGCAAAGGCTGTTTGAACGTTTCGTCAGTCGCAACTTGCAGTCGATAGCTCTGCGCCTGTTCGTTGGCCGCCCAAGCAAACTCGGCGTGGTCAGCGTGCAAAACGGCGCGCGGCGTGGGCGCTGACGGCAGCGGCGCTTCGGGCCGCGCCTTCAGCTTGAACGGCAGGTCGGCGTCTTGCCCCTCCAGACCCTGCGCGTCGATAGCGCGCACACGCAATATGTAGTCGCCGTCGGGCAGGCCGGCAAATCGAAGCTCTGGCGTTGCTGAGGTGAGGTCGGCAACGACGTCGTCGAACTTCGGGTTGCGTGCAACCTGGCCGCGGTAAGCGGTTGCGCCAGCCAGGTCGGGAATTGCGAAACGAACCAGCAGCCGCTCATGCAGCGTTGGAAGTGCCGAAATGTCCGGTGGGCCCAGCAGGCGCACCGGAGTGGCGACACCGCCGGTCGCACCGATGACGGTGCCAAAGCCTGCCGGCACATTCTCAGCGGTGGCCCCGCCACTGCGGTCAGCGAAGGCCACCGCGCCGGTCAGCACTTCGCCGCGTGTTACCTGTTGCACCGGGTCACTGGCAACGCGGAACTCGGTGCCGCGCACGCCCAAAACACCCTGTGGTGTGTCGATTTCGAAGCCGGGACGGCCCGCGCGTGCCGGCTTTGCCTCGACTTCGACCCGGCCCTGCTCCAGCCGCGTCGCCGAGCGCACCGAGTCCGTGCCGCGCACGCGGCGGGATTCGCGTACCTTCAACTGGCTTGCGGGTCGCAGGCGCAGCGAAGTGCCGTCTACCAGACGAAGGGTGACGTGACCGTCGGCACCCGTATGCACCTCAGCGCTTTCGTCGACCGACTGACCCGCCGCCCATGGCACACCCGCGCCGCTGGTGGCTTGACCGCTAACGTTGAGCAAAGTGGCCGGGACCGGCTCAGTGTGCATCAGGCGCAGCGGAATGCGCAGCACGGTGCCTGCTCGAAAATAATTCGGATTGCGCATAGCGTTGGCACTTGCGATCTCAGGCCACCGGCTAGGGTCGACCAAGAGACGCTGACCCAGGTGAATCAGCGTATCGCCAGGCACGGCGGTGTAGAGGTGGACCGGCTCGGCAGCGCATGCGGGACTTACCCCGAGCGCAAACAGCAACGCGACCAGCATCCGT
>JAOTTZ010000475.1 GCA_029864165.1 Burkholderiaceae bacterium | reverse complement strand
GCGTCGCGGGCGAACTCGCCTTGACGCGGATCCAGTCGGGCTTTTTCAGCAGCTCGGCGGGTGCCACCTTGATGGGGATGCGCGCCATTTTGTTGACACGCGCTTTTGGTCTGATCGTCGCGTCGTAGGGCAAATTTTCAGTCGTCATAGGTGCTTAAGCGCTCAAGTAAGCGGTGAGCTTCTCGCCGAGTGTCGTCGCGGCCTCGTCCCACGGTATCTGCACGTCGATTGTAGAAAGGTCCACCGCACGCAACCCCTTGTGGCCGCAGGGGTCAATGCCGTCGAAAGGTCGCAAGTCCATTGCCACGTTCAACGCGACCCCGTGGTACGCACAATGGCGGCTCACTTTGATGCCTAGCGCAGCAATTTTTCCAAGGCCGTCAAAGCACCCCGGCTCGGTCACCTTGCGGCGCAATGCGGCGTGCCCAAACGGATCATTCAACCGTACAAAAATGCCCGGCGCTCCAGCGACGCGATGCCCCGTCACGCCACAATGCTCCAACGTCTTGATGATGCTTTGCTCCAGTCGGTAAACATACTCCTTCACGTAAATCTTCAGCCGCTGCAAATCGACCAGTGGATACGCCACCACCTGCCCCGGCCCGTGGTACGTGACTTGACCGCCGCGGTTGGTGCGCACGACGGCAATGCCCCGCGCATCGAGCACGTGCTCGGCCTTGCCTGCCACCCCCTGGGTATAGACAGGGGGGTGCTCGCACAGCCAAATCTCATCGGGCGTGTCGGCATTGCGGGCGTCGGTAAATGCGCGCATCGCCTCCACTGTGGACACGTAGTCCACCCGTCCGAGCAACCTAGCGGGGGCGTTCATGCTGGCGGATTCGCGGGACGCGGGACCGACATGTGCTTCACAAACCGCGACCAGAGAAAACTGCAGCCGCGCAAGTTTCAAAGCAAGGTCCAGCACCTCAACGAAATTTCTCTGTGTCCTGAGGTTGGAAAAACCAAAGCGGCAAATCTTTTCGCGCCCAGCTTTGAAAGTTCATAGCACCACCTTGACCATAGGGTGCGTCGACAGCGTGCGGTACAGCTCGTCGAGTTGTTCGCGGCTGGTGGCGGTGATGGTGACTGTGACGCCGAGGTACTTGCTGCCCGAACTGGGGCGCAACTCAACGGTGGACGCATCGAAATCGGGCGAGAACCTGCGCACCACCTCGACCACGGCATGAACAAAACCATCTACATTGGCCCCCAACACTTTGACGGGAAAGCGCGTGGGGTATTCGATCAGCGATAGCTCGGGAGGAATATCTTGCATCGAGTCAAATCGACTGCACCGCCTTGGCCTGCTGGTACGCCTGGTAGAGCTTGGCGTACACCGGGCCTGGCTTGCCGTGTAGCGCGCCGTGGCCGACGGGTTGCTTGTCTAGCGTGGTCACGGACAACACTTCCTTGGTCGCCGACGTGAGCATGATTTCGTCGGCGGCAAAAACGTCAGCCTCAGGAATCGGGCGCAAGTTGTAGGCAATGCCCTCTTCCTCGCACAACTCGCGCAGCAGTTCGTAGCGAATGCCCTCCAGCACATGCTCGTCTTTAGGAGGACCGAGCAGCGCGCCTTCGTGAACGATCCACACGTTGCTGCTCGATGCCTCGGTGAGGAAACCGCTGCGAAACATGATGGTCTCGACGGCACCCGCATCAGCCGCAACCTGGCGCGCCATCACGTTGCCCAGCAGCGAGACGCACTTGATATCGCCGTGCTCCCAGCGAAAGTCACGCGCGCTCACGCAGGCCACACCCTGGTGGCGCTGCTCGGGGCTGGCCGGCTTCATAGCGTTCGTCATGATGAAGACGGTGGGGGTGATGCCGGTGGGCATGCCATGGTCGCGCACCGCCACGCCGCGCGTGACTTCGATATAGACGAGTTGGTCGTCGGCAGCCTGCGCCGCGATCAGCTTGCGGCAATGGTCCAGCCACTGCTCGTGGGTATGCGGGTTGGCGATGCGCAGCTTGGCCAAGTTGCGGTCGAGGCGGGCCATGTGTTGGTTGAAGCGAAACAATCGCTTGCCGTACACAGGAACCGCTTCGTAGACGCCGTCACCGAACATAAAGCCGCGGTCGAGTACGCTGACCTTGGCCTGCGCCAGTGGGCCAAAGCTGCCGTTGAGAAAGCACAGACTATCGGGGATGGTTTGCATGGTGAGTTGTCCAACTGATTGCGGCTTGGCGCTGGCTATTGAACCCAAAGCCGCATTGTGTCCCACGCGCGCTTGAGAACACCTGCTGGCTCTACAGCCTCCAGCATCACCAGCGGCACCTCAGCCACCAACTCGCCACCGGCTGTGCTGACCCGCACCGAACCCACGCGCTGGCCCTTGGCGAGTGGCGCCAGCAGCGGGTCTGTATGTCCAATCTTGGTTTGCAGTTTGTCACTCTCGCCCTGGGGC
>JAOTTZ010000476.1 GCA_029864165.1 Burkholderiaceae bacterium | reverse complement strand
GCCTTTGCGTGGCAAACCGCCGTGACGTGCTAACACGCAAATGAATCAGGGCACATCGTCGTGCAGCGCGCGAAAGGCGGGCAACTCGCGCCGCGCCCGCCGCGCCGTTGCCGACAAAGGAACCGGTGCTTGTTCGCCATTGCTGGCGCTGTACTCACATTCCGCACATCGAATTTGCCAATAGACCCGAATTTCCGCCGCACGGCGGAGGGTGGCGTCAGGTCTTGTCGATGTAGGCTGAGGGGGGCACTCCCAGCAAGCCCAGCACTTGGTGCTGCAGCTCGGTGAGCTCGGGCGGGAAGACGCGGATGACCGCGGCGCCGTTGAGCACGGAGACGCGCTCGGCGAGGCTGAACAGCCGCAGGATGTGCTCGGTGGTGGGCCGTCGACAGGCACGCGCCTCAGGGTACAGGGGTAGGTGCTCGATGTTGGCCGCCTTCATGGCCTGGCGCAGCTCGCGCTCGATGAGCGCCTGAACGAGCAAGGCCAGGAAGTACAGGGTGAACAGGGCCTCGATGCGCGCCTCGTTCTTCAGGAACACCGGCGCGATCTCGTGCACGGTCTTCAACTGTTCGAAGCGCTTTTCGATGCGCGGCTGGCCCTTGTGGGCGGTGAGCACCTGGGCCGGCGTGAGGCTGCGATCGTTGCAAAGCAGCGGATACATGCCGTCGCTGCGTTTGTCATAGGCGATGGCCGCCTCGTCCATGGTCCATTCGATGTCGTAGCGGCGGCGGGTGATCTTGCGATAGGCCGTATCGGGCCCCGGTCGGCCGCGGCGCGCCTGCTTGAAGCTGTGCTCCTCGCGCACCACGCGCGCGACCTTGAGATACCGGCCCACGCTGTAGCGCTCCAGGATCTGCGCGACCTGCAGGTCGATCTGCGCGGCTCCGCGCAGCCGGGCACGGGCACTGGCCAGCCGCCGCTTGAGCCCGGTGAGCTGCTCGGTGGCGGCGGCCAGGTGCTTCTGACGCCGATGGGTCTGGTGCAGGCTCAGCAGCGTGCTCCACACCCACACGATGCCGTACAGCTCTGCCGAGGGCAGCTCGGGCTTGTAGACATACCAGAGATCGCGCGGCCCGTCGGCCTCGCGGGCGTTGGGCCGGTCCCACACCAACTCCCAGGCCGGGGAGTTGAGCTGGATCCATTTGCGGAACTGCGCATCCTCCTGGCGCGAGCGCGGCATGACCGTCACGAAGCGCCCGCCCGCGCCCGCGATGTGCCGCATGTTGTCGAACGAGCAGAGTTTGCTGTCGGCGACGTAGAGGAAGTCGGCCCGCCCGGCCAGCGCGCGCAGCGTGTTCCAGGTCTCGATATGGGTGCGCACGTCGGTCGTGTTGCCGTCGGCGCAGCGAAAGTGCACCGGCACGCCGCCGTCGGCGTCGGTGGTCAGGATGAACAGCAGCTGCTTCAGATCAGGGCGCAAGTCCTTCGAGTAGCCGTACGTGATGGCGGGCGCACTGCGAGCGCGCACGCGGCGACCCCTGGCCTGGCGGTACTGGCCGCACAGCGAGATCGAGGTCGAGTCGTTGTGCAACTGCTGCAGGCGAACGCCGAAGCGCTGCGCCACGGCCAGCACGACCTCGGTGAGCAGTGCGGCGCGGTCGGCGTCGAACAGCCGATCGAGCGCGCGCCCGATGCGGTCGTCGCTCAGCCGCTCGGCCTGCGCGGCGTCGAGGCCGAACAGCCCCGGCGCAAAGCCGGTCGTGCTCTCCTGCTGGCGGTAGATCGGCTCGCGCTCGACGATGATCGAGCGCAGCAGGACACCGAGCGCCTGTGCGTGGGAGACCGTGCTGCGGCCGTCGGCGGTGGGCACGTGCTGCTCGAGCACCTCGAGCAGGCCCATGCGCGACAGGAAATGGTTGATCAGGGGAAGCGGCCCCAGTCGCTCGGCGAGGATGCCCAGCGCGGCGGGGGAAAGCGGTTGATCTCCCATCTGTCTTGCCTCACAATAGATGCAAGACCAGCGCGAGTCAAGCCGCCCATGACCCTCCCATCGAAACGCGCCATGCAGCGCGCGCGCGAGCGCATCCACAGCATTCGTGCGGCGCTGGCCGGCTTCGAGTTGCTGTGCTCGGGCACGCTGAGCCAGCGCATGATGACCTGCGGCAAGCCCAACTGCCGCTGCGCCAGCGACCCGGCTGCCCGGCACGGGCCGTACTACCAGTGGGTGCGCATGCGAGCGGGCAAACCCACGCAACGCTACGTCAGCCAGCACCAGGCGCAGATCCTGCGCCAAGCGATCGACAACTACCGCCAGGTCAAGAAACTGCTGCGCGAGTGGGAACAGAACACCGAACGCCTCATCGACGCCGAACAGCCCGATCAGCCGTGACCGGTCGCCTCATGGCACCGGAAATTGCCAGTTATTGCGTCGCAACATGCGCGGAATGTGAGACTGGCTGCGG
>JAOTTZ010000473.1 GCA_029864165.1 Burkholderiaceae bacterium | reverse complement strand
GCCCCGTAGCGTCGTTGCAAATCCTCGCAATAGCTTTGGCTATTGCTGCGGTTTGCGCCTAGCTACAGGCCCAAACGCATCGGTTTTATAAGTACCGCATAGCATGCAACACTACACTAGCCACACGACCGGACGGGCAACTTTTGCGATGACCAGTGACAAGCATAGCTCCTTCGCAAGCCCCGTGCAACTCAACGCACCGACTGAGAGTCTCAGGCATCTGACGCAGCAAACCTACGCACTGGTTCTCGCCGGCGGACGTGGCAGCCGTCTCATGCAGCTTACCGACTGGCGCGCCAAACCGGCGATGCCGTTTGCTGGCAAACTCAAGATCATCGACTTCCCGCTCAGCAACTGTGTCAACTCCGGTATCCGGCGCGTTGGCGTGCTGACGCAGTACAAGGCTCAGAGCCTGATTCGTCACATCGAGCGAGGCTGGGGATTCCTGGAGGCAAGCCTGGGCGAGTACATCGACGTCGTGCCGGCGCAGCAGCAAGTTGACGACGGCTGGTACTGCGGAACGGCCAACGCCGTGTTTCAAAACCTGCACTTGTTGCGTGAGGCTAAAGCCAAGCATGTGCTCATACTGGCAGGCGACCACGTTTACAAGATGGACTACTCGCGTATGCTGGCCGATCATATCAACCACGGCGCCGAAGTGACCGTGGCGTGTATCGAAGCGCCCATCAACGAGGCCCAAGGCTATGGCGTGATGAGGGTTGACGCCAGCAGGCGCATCACCAGCTTCGAAGAAAAACCAACGCACCCAGAGACGATACCCAGCGACCCCAACCGCGTACTCGCCAGCATGGGCATCTACCTTTTCAACGCCGCCCTGTTGTACGAGGAACTCGAGCGCGACGCCAGCAATCCGAACTCAAGTCACGACTTCGGTCGCGACGTGATTCCGTATCTCGTGGCCAAGTATCCCGTCCATGCCCACCGCTACGTCGACAGTTGTGTCAACATGGTGGGCGACCGGCCGTATTGGCGCGACGTGGGAACCGTCGACGCCTACTGGGAGGCCAACATGGACCTCATCCAAATTGTTCCAGAATTAAACTTGTACGACGACGATTGGCCCATCCGCAGCCTGCAGTATCAGCTACCACCCGCCAAGTTCCTCTTCGACAGCGGTGATAGGCGCGGGACAGCGCTCGATTCGCTGATTTCTAGCGGTTGCATTGTCAGCGGCGCTACGGTACGGCGTTCGGTCTTGTTCTCCAAGGTCAGCGTTGCCGAACACAGCCTGGTCGAAGACTCGGTGCTGCTGCCCAACGTCAAGGTGGGCCGCCACGTGACACTCAAGCGGGTGATCCTCGACAAGGGATGTACGCTGCCCGATGGGTTCAAGGCCGGCGTGTACCCCGAAGAAGACAGGGGGCACTTTCACGTCACCGAGCGCGGCGTCACGCTAATCACCTACGAGATGTTGAATCAGGGCGTACGTTCAAGCGGCGGCGCTTGAGCAGCGCGCGGTAAACTGCCGCAGCAGGAACAAATCGGCATGAAAATCCTGATCCCCCTCGATGGTTCAGAGTACGCGCTGGAGGCGGTGCGCTTTGCGATTCGCATGGTGGAAGACGGACTGCAAGCCAGTTTTGTGCTGGCCAACGTTCAGGAGCCGACCTACCTGTACGAAATGGTACTGGCGCCCGACTCGGAGGTGCTTGAGCGGGCTAGCGGCGGCGCGGGCGCACATGCCCTGGCGGCGGGTGAAGACCTGGCACGGCAAGCCGAGTTGGTATTTGAGCGCGAGGTCGCTTCGGGCGACCCGGCGCATACCTTGATCGACATCGCCGAGCGCCACGCCTGCGACGCTGTGATCATGGGTGCACGCGGCACGGGCACCTTGCGCAGCGCCTTGCTGGGGTCGGTGTCGCACGAGCTGCTGCACGCCAGCCCCGTGCCGGTGACGATCGTCAAGCCGCCACCACAGCCGCAAGCGGACGCAGACAAAACCGACCGGTAAGGCGAGACACGCCGTTAGCAGCTGCATAGCGTAAATGCCTGAGCGCCGACCGTACGACGATACCTTGCCTCACGCGGTTGGATTTCCTGTATCGATGGCTTACCGCGTAGCGTCACCAGGGTCGCCGTTCAAGCGGCGAATAACCATCTATTCGAGGGACCCATCATGCCCAGCAAAACCCGCAAGACCAGCACGATCAAAGTAGCTCCATCGGCCAAGACCTGGACCAAGCTCAAATCGAGCCTGGACACGCTGCCAGACAGCATTGACATCCGCGACTGGGTCTACCAGCCCAGCTTGTTGCAGGTACCGCCCGTGCTGGTGAACTGCCAGCGCGTGCCGGAAATTCTCGATCAAGGTCAAGAAGGCGCTTGCACCGGCTTTGCCTTGGCAGCGGTGGCCAACTTCCTGTTGCACCACCAGGGCCAAAGCCGCCG
>JAOTTZ010000472.1 GCA_029864165.1 Burkholderiaceae bacterium | reverse complement strand
GGCGGTGACGCGGCCGATTCGTTCAGCGACTTTCGTGTCGGTGCCGCGCAATTCAAGCCAGTACTGCGTGTGGGCATGCCGTCGAATCCACTCTTCAGCGGTGACGCTGGATATGCCGCCGCGTTCGACCAAGCCGTTGCGCATCTGCGATCGCTCGGCCACTCGATAGTGCCGATCAACTTTGCTCCGCTGCACGCTGTAGCTCAACTGCTCTACGGTGGCCCCTGGGTGGCGGAGCGCCACACTGTCGTGCAAACGCTGCTCGAGAGTGATCCAGCGGCGTTCGACCCCACTGTGCGGCGTGTCATCGAGGCCGCGCGCGCCTTCTCTGCCACCGATGCCTTTCGAGGCCAGTACACGCTGCGCGCCGCGCGGCGCGACACCGCGACACTGTGGCAGCAGGTGGACTTGTTGATGGTGCCCACGGCACCCGGCCACCCGCGTCATACCGACGTAGACGCCGATCCCGTCGGTACCAATTCGACGCTCGGGACTTACACCAACTTCGTGAATCTGCTTGGTTGGAGCGCATTGGCTGTACCGTACGGCTTTACGCCGGGCGGGCTGCCGTTTGGTGTCACCTTCATTGCGCCTGGGGCAAGCGATGCGGCACTGGCACGTTTTGGCCATGCTTGGCAGGCGCAATTGGCCCTGCCCTTAGGCGCGACACCGCGCAAGCTGTCAGCACAAGACTCGGTCGTTGCATGGCCCGCCAGTACAGCCACGCTGCCGCTGGCGGTTGTCGGTGCGCATCTGAGCGGACAGCCACTGAACGGTCAACTTGTCGAGCGCGGCGCCACGCTGCGCGAGGCAACACGTACTGCGCCGCACTACGGCCTGTTCGCGCTACCCGGCACGAGTCCGCCCAAGCCCGGCCTGCTGCGCGTTGCGTCGGGTGGCTCGGCCATCGAGCTCGAGGTGTGGGATATGCCGGTCACCGAGCTGGGTTCGTTTCTGGCGCTGATTCGTGCGCCGCTTGGACTGGGCAGCGTCGAGCTCGCCGACCGGCAATGGGTGCACGGCTTCCTGTGCGAGTCTCATGCCGTCACCACGGCACGCGACGTCAGCAGCTTCGGCGGCTGGCTCGCCTACCTGAGTTCGTTGGCGCTGCCTACAGCGGCGCATTGATCGCCGTCAATTGCGAGCGTATGATGGCCCCCGATATCAGGGGCAGCGTTTCAGGCCGTCTAGCGACAACGCGCTTGGTGTTTTTGTGCGTCCCTTGTCGAATACCACCGCGTGCAGCGAGGTTTCCTACGAGTCGTGGCGGTGGTCATCGGTGTCAATCGTATAACCACTCTGGAGGATCGTCATGACAAAGCCACAGGACAACTCACGCCGCAACGTACTCACTCAACTCTCGGCCGTATCGCTCGCCACGCTGTCGCCCTGGGCGCTGCGCGCTGCGGTTGCGCAACCCAAGCTGACTGTCGGCGTCATCTACGTCGGACCGAGGGACGACTACGGCTATAACCAGGCCCAGGCCCAGGCCGCGGCCGAGATGCGCAAGATTCCGGGGGTAAGCATCATCGACGAGGAACTCGTCCCCGAAACCACTGCGGTGCAAAAGTCGATGACCGGGATGATCGTTCAGGACGGCGCACAACTGGTGTTCCCGACTTCGTTCGGTTACTTCGACCCGCACGTTCTGGCGCTCGCTGGCAAGTACCCCGATGTGCGCTTCGCGCACTGCGGCGGGATGTGGACCGAGGGCAAACACCCCAAGAACGTCGGCAGCTACTTTGGCTACATCGACGAATGCCAGTACCTCAACGGCGTGATCGCAGGCCACATGACCAAGAGCAAGAAACTGGGTTTCGTTGCGGCCAAGCCGATTCCGCAGGTACTGCGCAACGTCAACGCCTTCGCGATGGGCGCGAGATCGGTGAATCCGACCATCACGACCACGGTCATCTTTACCGGCGAATGGTCTATGCCCGTCAAAGAGGCCGAGGCCGCCAACAGCCTGGCCAACCAAGGCGCGGACGTTTTTACCATGCACGTCGATGGGCCGAAGGTCATCGTCGAGACGGTGGCCAAGCGCGGCAAGATGGTCTGCGGCTATCACGCCAGTCAAGCCACACTCGCTCCCGACGCCTTTCTCACCGGCGCCGAGTGGAACTGGGTCACGCCCTACAAGGCCTTCATCGATGCTGCGCGGGCCGGCAAGCCGCACCCGAACTTCTTGCGCGGCGGGTTGAAGGAGGGCTACGTCAAGACATCGGCCTATGGCCCTAGGGTGACCGACGCGGCGAAGAAGCACGCCGACGGCATCAAAGCGAAGATGGTGGCCGGCACCTTCGGCATTTTTCAAGGTGGTCTCAAAGACAACACTGGTAAGGTCGTCATTCCCGCCGGCACCGTGCTCGAGCAAACCGACCCTGAGTTGGAAAGGATGAACTATCTGGTCGAAGGC
>JAOTTZ010000470.1 GCA_029864165.1 Burkholderiaceae bacterium | reverse complement strand
GGCGTGAGAAATCAAAATGAAGGCCTTAGCATTTCTAGCCCCAACCATGCCATGGACAACAAGGGCACACTGGAGACGATTCTGCTGAGCTTCAACAGCAGCGTCATCCTGAGCCAGATGACGATTGGTTGGTCGCAAAACGATTCCGATATATCGGTGCTGCGTTACGTGCCGGCGAATGGGGCGCCGACTGTCAGTGGCAAAACCGCTGGCGGTGGTGCCGGTGGTCTGCTGGGCAGCGGTTGGGAGTTGGTCGGTCATTATGGGAACAACGCGACGAACGTTGCAACGAGCATCAATAGCTCGAACCTGAGTTCCAGCTATTGGCTGATCAGCGCTTACAGCTCTTCGTTCGGCGGCACCGCTTTGGACGGCGCGGCCGACTATGTCAAGCTGCTGTCCGTCTACGGCACCACACCGGGCGGTTCGACACCCGAGCCGACCTCACTGGCGCTCGTTGCGGTGGCGCTGGCGGGCACGGGCGTCGCCCGGCGCCGCAAGTCAGCCGGGACCAGCGTCGAGTAGGCAAACAATCCGCCCGCGTTGTATTGAACCGCCGCACGAGTCGATCGTTCCGGGGCCTCCTAAAATCCCGGCATGACGCTGTATACCGGTGATGAAGTTCTGTCCCACGATCGCCCTGCGAGCACCAACGGCATCTTGCGCGGCTTGAATCCGCAACAACTGGCCGCCGTGACGCTGCCGCCTAAGCCCGCGCTCGTCCTAGCGGGTGCGGGCTCTGGCAAGACCCGCGTGCTGACCACGCGCATCGCCTGGCTCATCACCACAGGCCAAGTCTCGCCTGGGGGCGTGATGGCGGTGACCTTTACCAACAAAGCTGCCAAGGAAATGCTCACGCGCCTGAGCGCCATGCTGCCCTTGCCCGTGCGCGGTATGTGGGTGGGCACCTTTCACGGCTTGTGCCACCGCTTCTTGCGCGCGCACTGGAAGCTGGCTGCGCTGCCGCAGAGCTTTCAGATTCTCGATATGCAAGACCAGTTGTCGTCGGTCAAGCGCATTATCAAAGCAATGAACTTGGACGAAGCGCGCTTCGAGCCAAAAAGAGTGAGCTGGTTTATTGCCGGCAACAAAGACGACGGGCTGCGACCCAAAGACGTCGCGGCGCACGACGAGCACACGCGAAAACTCACCGAGATCTACCATGCTTATGAGGAACAATGCCAGCGCGAGGGCAGCGTCGACTTCGGCGAGCTGATGCTGCGCACCTACGAGTTGATGCGCGACGACGCGGCACTGCGAGCGCATTACCAGCGCCGTTTCACGCACATCCTGGTCGATGAGTTTCAAGACACCAACAAGCTGCAATACGCGTGGCTGAAAATGTTCACGCGCGCCGCCGATGCGCCTGACCAGGGCGTTTTCGCCGTCGGCGACGACGACCAAAGCATCTACGCTTTTCGCGGCGCACGGGTGGGCAACATGGCCGACTTCGAGCGCGAGTTCAGCGTCACACAAGTCATCAAGCTAGAGCAAAACTATCGCAGCCACAGCAACATTCTCGACACCGCCAACGCGCTGATTGCGCACAACTCCCGCCGCCTGGGCAAGAACCTGCGCACCGACGCTGGCGCTGGCGAGCTGGTGCGCGCCGTCGAGGCCACAAGTGATTTCGCCGAGGCGCAGTGGCTGGTCGAAGAGGTGCGCCACCTGCACCGTGACGGCACCCCAAAGCGCGAGATGGCGCTGCTCTACCGCAGCAACGCGCAATCGCGCGTCATCGAGTCGGCGCTTTTCAACGCCGGTATGGCCTACCGCGTCTACGGCGGCTTGCGCTTTTTCGAGCGCGCCGAGGTCAAACACGCGCTGGCTTACTTGCGGCTGATAGAAAACGCCAACGACGACAACAGTTTTCTGCGCGTGGTGAACTTTCCCACGCGCGGTATCGGCATGCGCACCGTCGAGCAGCTGCAAGACGCCGCGCGTGGTAGCGGGCGCAGCCTGATGCACAGCGTGAGCTCAGTTTCCGGCAAAGGCGGCGGCAACCTTGCGCTTTTTGCGACCCTGATCGGCTCGATGCGCGAGGCCACCCAGGGGCTCACGCTGCGCGAGATCATCGAGCATGTATTGCAAGCCAGCGGCTTGAACGAGTTCTATCGCGCCGACAAGGACGGCCAGGATCGGCTGGAGAACCTTTCCGAGTTGGTCAACGCGGCCGAGGCTTTCGTCACCGTCGAGGGTTTTGGCAGGGATGCCGTTGCGCTGCCCGTTGACGAGCAGGCAAGCGGCATGGCAAAAGGCTCGCAGCCAACCGCTGCGGCCTCGGCGGCCGACATCGAGGCCGGTGAGACCGTCTCGCCCCTGGCCGCTTTTTTGACCCACGCCGCGCTCGAAGCCGGCGACAACCAGGCGCAAGAGGGGCAGGACGCGATTCAACTGATGACGGTGCACTCCGCCAAAGGGCTGG
>JAOTTZ010000471.1 GCA_029864165.1 Burkholderiaceae bacterium | reverse complement strand
ACGGTTTGGCGTTGCCAGGTTGCGCCTTGGGGGTCACGGTACCCACTTCGATAAATCCAAACCCCATGGCACCGAGCCCGTCGATGCAGCGGCCGTTCTTGTCCAATCCCGCGGCGAGGCCAACGCGATTGGGAAACTTCAGGCCTGCCAGCGTCACCGGCGCATCGATAAGCGCTTGTGACCACAAGCATTGCGCGGGGGTGTTCTGTAGGCGGTGAATCGCACCCAGCGTCAGTTCGTGCGCCAACTCGGCGTCTAGGCCGAAGAGGAACGGTCGGGTCAGAGGGTAGGGGAGCAATGGCATGCGGCGGCGACGGGTACCCGATTGTCGCAAACGAATCGCGCATACTATGAACCCGAGTGACACACGAAAGGGCGGGCATGACGAGCGAGCACCGGATGGAGCGCGATACCTTTGGCGAAATCGCCGTTGGCAACGATAAGCTATGGGGTGCGCAGACGCAGCGCTCGCTGCATCATTTTGCGATTTCCACGGAGCGCATGCCGCGCGACCTACTGCTGGCGCTCGCGCTGGTCAAGCGCAGCGCGGCCGAGGTCAATCGCGATTTGCAACTGCTTGCCGCGGACAAAGCCAAGGCTATCGTGGCCGCTGCCGACGAAGTACTCGCCGGGCAGCACGACCAGCACTTTCCGCTTTCGGTCTGGCAGACCGGGTCGGGCACCCAGACCAACATGAACATGAACGAAGTGCTGGCCAATCGCGCCTCGCAGTTGATGGGTGGACCGGTGGGGGAAGGGCGGTTGGTGCATCCCAACGACGACGTGAACCGTGGCCAGTCGTCAAACGACATATTTCCGACCGCCATGAGTGTGGCCGCGGTGCAAGCGATCGCAAACCGTTTGCTCCCCGCGTTGGCCGCCTTGCGTGATACCTTGTCAAACAAGGCTCAGGCCTTTGCCGATGTGGTCAAGATCGGCCGCACCCATCTGCAAGACGCGACACCTTTGACGCTCGGGCAAGAGGTTTCGGGGTGGGTGGCGCAGCTCGACCACGGCATAAAGCATCTGCGCGCCGCGCTGCCTCATTTGTGCGAACTGGCCATCGGCGGCACGGCAGTGGGTACCGGTTTGAACACGCACCGCGACTTTGGTGAGCGCGTGGCAAAGGCGCTGGCCGGCGCGACCGAATATCCGTTTGTCTCGGCGCCCAACAAGTTCGAAGCACTCGCGGCTCACGACGCGATGGTGCACGCGCACGGTGCGTTGAAAACGCTGGCGGCGTCGTTGATGAAGATTGCCAACGATGTGCGCTGGCTGGCCTCGGGCCCACGTTGTGGGTTGGGCGAAATTCGAATTCCCGAGAACGAACCAGGCAGTTCCATCATGCCCGGCAAAGTCAACCCGACGCAAAGCGAGGCGTTGACGATGGCATGTTGCCAGGTTTTTGGCAACGACGTCGCCGTCAACCTCGCGGGCGCATCGGGCAACTTCGAGTTGAACGTCTTCAAGCCGGTGATCATCCACAACGTGCTCGGCAGCGTTCGCCTGTTGAGCGACGCGGCGCTCAGCTTCGAAGAGCATTGCGCGCGCGGCATCGAGGCCGACCGGCCCCGCATCGAAGACCTGATGCAGCGCTCGCTGATGTTGGTCACCGCGCTCAATCCCCACATTGGTTACGACAAAGCAGCGCACATCGCCAAGCTGGCTCACCGCAGCGGCAAGACCCTGCGCGAGGCAGCGATCGAGACCGGCTGGCTCAGCGGTGAGCAGTTCGACGCCTGGGTGCGGCCGGAGACGATGGTGAACGCGGGTTAGTGCGAATGGCACTCAAATCGTGCCTGCGCCGGCTCATAGTGGTGCAAGGCGGCGGGCGCGGTTGGCCCATCGCCTGAACCCCTATGTTGCTACGCCTGCACTTGCAACGTCGACACGGAATCGTTGCATTGCGCCTTGGAGGACACCTACTTACACAGACTCGCTCGCCGCGCGCGGCGCCGGCGGGAGTCGAACCACAAAGCAGATGACACCCGCATCAGTGTGGACGTCAACAGAACCGCCATGCGCTTCGACGATCGATTTGACAATGGCCAGGCCCAGTCCCGTACCTCCGCCTTTGTGCTGGCGCGCCGGGTCGACACGGTAAAAGCGGTCAAACAGCCGTGACAAGTGTTCGGCGGCGATGTCCGACGCCGGGTTTTCGACCCGTATTTCCACCTGGTTGCTCAGGTGCGCCAGCCGAACGGTCAAGGCCTGTCCCTTGGGCGCGTAGCGCAGCGCATTGGCAATCAAATTGCTCAGCATACGTCGCAGCATGAGCCGATCGCCGTGAACAGCCGGCGCGCTGCCTTCGAGTTTGAGGGCAACATCGGCATCTTCGGCCCAGGCCTCGAAATAGTCGAACAGCGCCCGCACCTCGACGGCAAGATCGACAGTTGCCATTTCTGGCTTGCTCAGGTCGTTGTCC
>JAOTTZ010000469.1 GCA_029864165.1 Burkholderiaceae bacterium | reverse complement strand
TAGGCCCCACCATCTGGCACGAAGACATACCCCACGCCCCACACCGTCTGGATATAACGCGGCTGCGTGTGATCAGGTTCGATCATTTTGCGCAGCCGCGAGATCTGCACGTCCAGACTGCGGTCAAATGGCTCAAACTCACGGCCACGAGCGAGCTGCGCCAACTTGTCGCGCGACAGCGGCTGGCGCGGGTGGCGAACCAGCGCCTTGAGCATCGAGAATTCACCCGTGGTGAGTGCAATTTGTTCGCCATCTTTAGACAAGCGGCGAAGCGCCAAGTCGAACGTGAATGGGCCGAATGTGACGGTCACCGACTCCTTGGCTGGAGAACCCGGCGCTTCCACCGCGGGCCGGCGGCGCAGCACGGCGTGTATGCGAGCCAGCAGCTCGCGGGGGTTAAAGGTCTTGGCCAGATAGTCGTCGGCACCGACTTCCAGCCCCACGATACGATCGACGTCCTCGACCTTGGCCGTCAGCATGATGATCGGGGTCGAGTCTTTGGCCGCACGCAATCGGCGGCAGATGGACAAGCCGTCTTCGCCGGGTAGCATCAAGTCGAGCACGATCAGGTCGACCGTTTCGCGCATCAAAAGGCGATTGAGTGCTTTCGAGTCCTCGGCAAGCAGCACCTCAAAACCCTCCTGCGTCAGGTAGCGGCGCAGCAAGTCGCGGATACGCCCGTCGTCGTCAACGATCAAGACACGGTCGGCCCGGGGGTTCGTGGCGTTGTTCATGTCAGCACTCCAAATTTGTAACAACAGCCATTTTGCTCACATTTGCGGGTCAAAAACGACCCACCTGACGCTCTGTTACAAATTTGGCGCTGAGCACGGCCCGCAGCCGACCGCACCGTCACGGATCACGCGCTAGCGCTGAACGTCGATGCCGCCTTCCAACCGCGGCACATGTATACCCGTCGCAACACGTCGTCTAGGTCAATCAAACGGGCCTCTGAGCCCTCAGGCACGAAAGTCTCCAACCAAACTCGCCAGTACGTCGGCCGCGACGACGCAATCTGCCGCGTAGTCGATATGATCACAGCCCAACTTGACCTGTGCGCCGGCGCGCACAGCCTCGCGCGCAGGGCGCGAAAACTCAAAGCGCAAGAAGTGCACCGCCGAAGTCTTTTCTTCGTTCTCGCGCGGCAAGTCTTCGTCTGCGATCGCATAGATTCGCGGCTGGCCTTCGACCTCGACGAACACGTGGTCCTCTATGCCTATCAGCCGTGCAAGCTCGCGCTTGCGTTCATGCACATCGGCATACTCGATCAACATGGTGGCCTTCCAGTTGCTACCGTCGGGCACCAAGGGGGCGTAGGTGTCGATCTCGCCTTGTATGCCTTCTTCGTCGAATATTTTCTCGATGTGCAGCATCTCTTGGATTTGCCGGCGAATCGTCTGCTCGTCCTCGAACTGCAGGCTGACATGCGGACCAAGCTGCACCGTACGCAGGCGCCGGTAGTCGATGACTTGCTGCCGAGACGCTTTTCTGCGTTTCGCGTAGGCCTCGAGCGTCATCAAACTTTCGCGTGTGATTTCGACCATCTCGCAATCCCTTGGGCTCCAAGCCCATACGCCAAGCGCAGCAGACTCAGCGGATGCCGCAGCGCCTTGGCAGGGCTACCCTTTTGGCGCATACCTTGCTCGATGTGATGCCCGGCAAGCGCGCAATCGCTGCAAACGAAATCAGGTTCGTTCTTGGCCATCGCCTCGAAGACAGGCCCACCAATCTTCATCGCCACCGGGTGAAAGGCGGTCTTCACACCATACGTGCCAGCGTGGCCCGAACAACGCTCCACGGTGTTGAGCCGCACATCGACGCTTTGGCCGATGAGTTTGAACATTTCTTCTGTCTTCCTTCCAATCTTTTGCACCCGACCATGGCAGGGGACGTGGTAGCTCACCTTCCCAAGGGCGGTCTTGAAGTCGAGTTTCAACAGCCCGTCTTTGTGGCGCGCCAACAGATACTCAAAGGGGTCGAACATCGCCGCTCGCACAGCTTGCGTTTGCGCGTCGTCGGGGAACATCGACGGCAACTCCTGCTTGTACATCAGCGTGCAACTCGGTATCGCGCTCAAAATGGCATAGCCCTGCGCCGCGTAGCTCGCCAGCACCGGCACGTTGGCTTCCTTGTGCTTGGCCACACCGTCAAGGTCCCCAAGTTCGAGCTTGGGCATGCCACAACAAGACTCTTTCTTGACGATCACGTAGGCAATGTCGTTGTGGTCGAGTACGTTGACGAGGTCGTGCCCGATACTGGGTTCGTTGTAGTTCACGTAGCAAGTCGAAAAGATCGCCACCTTGCCAGGCGTCCGCTCCCCGTCGGTAACGTTCTTGGTTGCGCCTTGCTTTTTTGCGCTCCAGCGAAAGCGCTTGCTGGCAAGTTCAGGCATCCACGCCTGTGGATGCACACTCAGCGCGCTGTCCATCGC
>JAOTTZ010000467.1 GCA_029864165.1 Burkholderiaceae bacterium | reverse complement strand
CGCAAAGCAAGAGCGTTTTATTTTGGCCGGTCTACTTCGTCAAACTTGCAGGCGGTATCACCGCAAGAGCGCGTTGTGGTTCACAGGGCCGTCATCGCAATGTCTACGACAAACGACGCCGGCGTTCCGACCATTACGGAGCTGTCAATGACTTTCAGTGGGTGCTGTCTCGAAGGATGTCGGAACCTTCTTGTCACGATTCTTGAGTAGACGCTCGAACAGAAAAGAGTTGATCTGACGTTCGAACTGCCGCGCAGACCAGCCGTTACGAATGGACTCGATCTCATAGAAATCGCGCACCTCACGCCGCCCCACTTTGAGGAGCAAGCGGTAGTGCGTCCACGACAGGCCAGGATGCAATACGCCAGCACACCAGGCTTCTTCGGTAGGAAATTCGTCACGCGCTGCATATTGAATTGGCAGGGCGGCGAATTCAACACGCACCGCGTGTTGTTTTGTCAATAGATCCGGGTAGCCCAAGTAGAAGCCGCGCATGTACTGCAACGCACTGACCGAGAACCCACTGCCGTACTCGCCGGACAACTGTACCGACAGCGTTTTCAGCAAAGCCAGTCCATAGCCGGCTCGCTTTACGCCACGTTGCTCCGCTTCCACGATCTGCTGCCCGATGAGCCAATTGGCGCATACATGGGCGGTGTTCACCGAGCGTGCTGCCTGCACGCGGGCCGACTCCCAGATTTGCCTGATACGAGCCAGTAGCTCGGTTTGCCACCGCAGTGTTGTTATGTCTGGACTGTACTGGTTGCCTTTGCGTCGATGCTATCGATAGGTGCATCGGACTTTTCCGCAGTGGAGCGTTTCACCTGTGGTGCTGCTGATCCACCGACTGGCTGGGTACGGAGGGGACGCGCGAGTTCTCCGCGCGGTTCGTTCCGGCCACGGCCGGCATCTCGCCCACGAACCTGGCGACGGCCTGTGCCAGCTCACGGTCGGACTGGTCGCCCGACGCGGCAAGGGCGTGTGCGATTTCGCGCCAAGCTTCTACCGCCGCTGCACGAGTCGCCACCGTGTTGGGGGTGCACTTCGTCGCGGGACGGGCTGTGCGCAGCCGCCCGTCCTCCTTGGCCCTGATGCGCCAGAGCGGTGCATAGTTGCGCGTGTTGCCGCGACTGGCCTGCCGCGTCGCCTCGGCCTCGACACCCCAGCCACGCAGCTTCTCAACGAAAGACTCGCGCCAGCCGTGTAGGTCTGCTTTGCGTGGGTTCAAGCGCTGGCCGTGCTTGGACTCAGCGCGCACGCTGATGTGCACATGCGGGTTGGCTTGGTGGTCGTGCAGCACCATCACGTACTTGTGGTCCGCCAGCTCAGCCTGCGCAAACTCGCGTGCGGCACGTTGGACGATCAGCGGATCAATGCCACGAGGCATAGACAGCATGATGTTGAAGGCCTCGCGTCGCTGACCGGGTTCAGCGACGTCATCGATCAGCGTGCCGCCGAAACGCCAATCGTCCGACAGCCCGCGCAGCGCGTCCTTGCCACGCATCGTCTGGCCTTGTTCGTCCTCGATGTCGAGCCTGCCGTTCTTGCTGATATACCGAAAGTGCGCCGCGATGGCCTTCATGCCACGCCCGCCACCGGTGACCTTGACCATCACTTGCGGCGCTCGGCGAACGACTGTGGCTCGGATGCGCGCACGGATGGCTGCAGCGCGTCGGCGCGCAACATTGGCCACCAGCCTCGGCTGTGGTGGCACCTTCACGATGCGATTGCTCGGGTAAAAAAGTCGGTCACCCCATTGAATCAAGATGCCGTCGATGTTGGGTTGCTGGTACACATCGCTCTCCTGAAGAAGTTAGCTGCGCGGTTGTCGGGCCGTGGGTGCACCGCGGCGAGGACGTAGATCGGCAAGAACAGCGGACGCTAGCTTCAGGTGTTCGCGAACGTCTTGGGCTACCGTGTCGAGCATCTCGCGGTACTCCTGCGCGGCGCGGATCGAGCCCTGGCGCAACAGGCTTGTCAGATGGTGGAGGTTGCGGCTCAGGGTGGACAGCTCGGCGCTGGAGGCGATGAGCATGGCAAGGTGGTCGGCGCGACTACAGCCGCCCAACAGCACGGGCACATTGGTAACGAGGCCAGCCAGGTAAGCGCCGCGCGACAGGCCCGCGGCGCGCGCACCGGCAACGAGTTGTTCGGCCTCTGTCGGCGTCAGACGGATCGAGAGCTTGACCGTCGTTGACTCCGAAGCGGCGTCGGGCGGAGTGGCCGTGTGTGGGTCGGCCGGCCCCGGCAACTCCAAGTCGCGCGCGACAGCCCCGCGTACCAGCACCGAGACGCTGACCCGGTCCGCCCGCGCGCGCGCCACCAGCGCGGCCTTCATTCCGCGCATATCAACCGTGACGAAGTCGTGGGAGCTGCTGTTCATAAGCCGACTAAGGAGGCAAGCGAAGCGTTTGTGAAACTGGCGGGCGACCA
>JAOTTZ010000468.1 GCA_029864165.1 Burkholderiaceae bacterium | reverse complement strand
AAGCGGCAGGTGGAGCTGACGAATGCCATTGTCGAAGCGTCAACGCTTGCACTCGATCCGACGCCCGAAGTTTACTACTTGATCAGGGCCGCCTTCAATCACTTGCTGAGTGCGACCGAATCCCTGGGTCAAGCACGCGGTTCCGGCATGCTGGCGCTGAGCAATGGCAAGGCCACGCGCGAACAGCGTGCGCTGATCGGATCTCTGAGTGCAGACGTGCGGTTGGATTTGAGCGATGCTCGCATGGCAATCGGTAAGGCAGTCAAGATAACGCCTGCCGCGAGCAAAGAAGCACTCGGCAAAGCGATGGCGCAAACTCTGACCGCGGCTGAAGCGGCCAACAGGATGGTCGACGAGCATGTCGTGTATTCCGAGCCTTTGGCCTACGACGTCTCAGAGTTCATGGCCAGCATGAGCAACGCCGTCGATACGCAGTTCGAGTTGATCACACAGGTCAGCAAGACGCTAGAAGAGATTCTGTCTGCCCGCGTTGCGCAGATGCACAAAGAACTGCTCATCGTGGCGGGGCTGACTGGCGGGTTCGGTTTGCTGGCGCTTTGGGTCATGGTATTCGTCAGCAGGAGCACTACGCGTTCGATTAGCCATGCCTTGCGGATTGCGCAAACCGTCGCTGCCGGTGACCTGACGTCACGTATCGAGGTGGCGACCACGGACGAAACCGGCCAGTTGCTGCGCGCGCTCCGAACCATGAACGAAAGCCTGCGCGCGAGCGAAGAACGTTTTCGCGCCCTTGCCGGGCTGTCTATCGACGTCTATTGGGAGCAGGACGGCCAGTACCGCTTCACGCAGTTTCCCAGAGAGGGTGAATACTTTGCGGGCGTCAAAGTTGCCGACCATATCGGTAAGACTTGCTGGGAATTGGGTTCTGTCGATATGGACGAAAGCGTTTGGAAGCCGCACCGAGAACAGTTGGATAAGCACGAGATGTACAAGGATTTCGAGATCAAGAGACTGGGCCAGAACCTAAGCTTGTGCGCGTTCACGATCAGCGGCGTGCCGATATTCGACGATATGGGCCAGTTTGTCGGTTATAGAGGCGTAGCCCGCGACATTACCGCAAAGCACGGTGCCGAAGTGGCGCTCCACGCGCTCGAATCGCAGTTGCGCGAGTCACAGAAAATGGAGGCCATTGGAACGCTGGCCGGAGGCATAGCGCACGACTTCAACAACATCTTGGGTGCCATACTGGGCAATGTAGCCCTTGCGCGCGAGGAACTGTTCGAGGGCCATCCGGCGTTGGCGAACGTCCTGCAAATCAACAAGGCTGGCCTTCGCGCGCGAAGCCTGGTGCAGCAGATTCTCGCCTTCAGCCGCAAACAACCCCCGCAACTCGTGGGCCAGCTACTGCGCCCGCGGCTTGAAGAAACCATCGCGCTGCTGCGTGCCACCGTGCCCGCTGGGGTAAGTATTAACGCTAGGCTTGCTGCTATCCCTCTTTATGTGCTCGCCGACGCGACGCAGTTGCAGCAGGTACTGTTGAATCTATGTACCAACGCATGGTATGCATTGCCTGACAACACTGGGCATATCGAAGTGGGGCTGGATGCCGTCGCGTTTGACTCCTCGGGGCAGCGTCCTAGCGGGGTGCACGCTGGCCGCTATGCCCATCTCTGGGTACGCGACGACGGTACAGGCATGGACGCCGCCACCTGCGGGCGCATCTTCGAGCCGTTCTTCACCACAAAGCCCGTAGACCAGGGCACAGGGCTGGGTCTGTCGGTGGTGCATGGCATCGTCACCGGCCACCAGGGTGCCATTACTGTTGAGAGCACATTAGGCTTGGGCAGCACGTTTAACGTGTATCTGCCGCTGCTTGAGGTGCCGGAGAACGCCGTGACGTCGGTAAGGCGAGTGCTTGAGAAAGCACGCGGCCAAGGGCAGCATGTGATTTATGTGGACGATGACGAAGTCATGCTGGTAATGGTCGAGCAATTGCTGCGGCGTCTGGAGTACAAGGTCACCTGCTTCAGCGATGCGCCAATGGCTGTGGCGGCGATACGTGCACAGCCGGCGTCATTCGACTTGGTGTTGACCGATTTCAATATGCCCGATGTATCGGGGCTGGAGGTGGCTCGCGAGGTGCGCCGCATCAGGCCAGACTTGCCGGTTGTGATCACCTCGGGCTACATTTCGGAAGAGATGCTAGCCGAGGTGCAGCGCTGTGGTGTGCACAGCGTGCTACAAAAGGAAAACACGATTGACGAACTCGGTACGCTGGTGCAAAAAATCTTCTCGAACGCTACGGTCTGAGGCAGCGCGCTAGGTTGGTCAGAAGATCAGTGCTCGCTTGGTGGCGCGCACGAGCAAAACAGATTGCGATCGCCGTATGCATTGTCCACACGGGCCACGGGTGCCCAGTACTTTTGCCGCCGCAAGGCGGTCAACGGGTACGCGGCCTGTTCGCGCGTGTAG
>JAOTTZ010000466.1 GCA_029864165.1 Burkholderiaceae bacterium | reverse complement strand
CGATAGCGCGCCCGTAGCTTCACGGTGTGGCGCGGTACGTTGGTGGGCCGCAGGCCATTGACGGTTTGGCTATCGCGCCGCTTTGCATTAAGCACCATGGCCCCGGCGCCCAAGGCCCATGCGCCGAAGTCCGTTTCGACCCCGCCTTCAATGCCGCGATGTCGCGCGCTGCCGTCGATGAAAAAACTGCTGCCCGTGTCCGTTGTGGCGGGCCGGTCGATATCGAACCACGCCAGATTCCATGTGGTGTCGCCGCGGTGGCCTTTGAGGCCGACCTCGATCTGGCGGCTCTTGAGCGTCGGCAAGGGCTGGCCCGCCTCGACGCCGTAGGCCGGCAAGTTGGGCGTGGCGAAAGACTCGACGCCTTGTCCCCAACTCGCGTACGCGAGTTGCCGCGGCGCGAACTCATGGCTGATGGCGACCCACGGCGTGGTGAAGTCTTGCGTGTAGCTTGCGGCAGTGTCGGCAGTGTCTCTATCTGTAGCAGTGTCTCTATCGCCGCGCATGCTCACACTGCTGCGCGACAGATGTGTATGTCGCAACCCGACCCAAGCGGTCGAGGTGACACCTAAGCTGATACGGTTGCGAACATAAATCTCGGTGCTGTGTTCGTCGCGGTTAGTGTTGTCATCCATGGGCTCTGGGTTGGCGATTGTTTCTAGGCCGCCCCGGATGTTGCCGGTGCCGACGAAGTTATTTGTCAGCCCCTGGAAGCGCGCGCGGAACAGGCTGCGCAGCACGCCAATACTCAGCGCGTGAGTCATGGTACCTATGTGAAGCTTTCTGTGCATTGCTAGTTCCAGCGCATCGCTAGTACGGCGTTCGTTTTCACTTCGGAAGTCGTAGAGATCAAATTCGCCGGCTGGGTTGTAGCGGTCGCAGTAGGTGAAACGGCTCTCAGGATGACAATCAAATCCAAACGCGAAGGCTACCCGGTCATCGGTGCGCAGGCGCTGTGTGGCTAGGTGCGCTGACCAGCCCCAGTCTGTACCTAGCGTCTGCGTGAAGCGAAGCGACGCGCTGTTGGCGTCAAACACCACCGGCAGCGACCAAGGTTGGTTGTTGAGGTTGACGCGTGGGTCTGCGGGTGCTGGCACTGTCGATCCGAGCAAGCTAAATCCGGGCGCGCTGGGCTGACTGCGATGACTGGTTTCAAACTCCGCTTCGAGCAACGTATCGGGCGTTAGACGCCAATCACCCGCAACGGCAAGCAGATTGCGTTCACCTTTCGCGTGGTGTGTTTGTGGCGCAAGCCTTTCCGCGCTGGCGTTGACACGCAGGCCCAGGGCATTGTTTTGCCCCAAGCGTTGGCTGATATCGACGGTACCCAGCACCGTGCGCGATTCCCGCCACGCAAGTTGCGCGCTGCGCCACGCCTCGGCCAGCGGTCGCTTGACGACCAAGTTGACCAGGCCACCCGGTGCACTGGTGCCGGCTTGCAAGCCGCTGGTGCCCTTGAGCAGCTCGATGCGCTCCTTGTTGTCCAGCGGGATCGACGTTTCCGCGTTGATCGGCAGGCCGTCGCGCCGGTAGTTGAAGCGGTTGTCGATGACGTAGCCGCGCACGGTGAGAGAGTCCCAGTAGCCCTCAGCGTTGTAGGCATCGCTGACGGCAGGGTCGAGGCGAGACAGGTCGGAAAGGCGCTCTGCGCCCCGATCGCTCATCTGCTCTGCGCTGAGCACGCTGGCCTGAAACGGCGCGCTCGATAACGGCACATCGCGCCAGCCCGCAACACCGGCTACGGGGTTGCCCTTGCCGCTGATGGTGACCGCTGGCAGGGTGGTGGCCGGCGCATCGATGGTCTGCGCCGATGCGGCGACGATGACGCCGCATAGGGCGGTGGCGCACAGCGTGCGTTTGAGAGTATTGGCCATCGTGTTTGCCGCTGCGAATAGCAGGTCGGCGAACACGCGCCCGAGACAGTCGCGGGCTGGTGCATGCTTCCCTGCGCGAGGATTACCTCAGTCAGGTTCAAAGGGACTTTCTCAGTCGGGCCACTGCGTTGTGGCCCAACACCCCTAGCGAATGCCGCACACGCAATGTGCAGCGTTGGCAATTATCGCCGAACAAAAAAACCAGGACAAGAACACGCCTGCCGCTGTACCGGGTTGTGTCGCGTCACATGGTGTAAGTCCATAGCCCTGACGGGCTGAGATGCGCTGACCAGCCCCTGCGCTCGTAACAAGCCGTAAATAAAACTGTCGAGAAATTTGTCATTCGCTGCTTGCCTTGAGGCGCCGTGCCGCTGAAGTCGTTGTCAGGCAACGATCTGCTGAAGATTGGCCTACCTGGCACGGCATATGCATGGTTCATAACACCGGCAGCGCCGGAACAAACCAGAACGAGGACAAGAGACACGATGACGATGATTGGAACAGCGAACCGGGTGGCCACTGTTGCTGCCTTGGCGATGGTTTGGGCAGCACACGCGCTG
>JAOTTZ010000465.1 GCA_029864165.1 Burkholderiaceae bacterium | reverse complement strand
CCAGCTTTGCATGACCCAGCGCATCAAGGCCGCAGTGACGGGGTCCACACCCAACGCCTGATCAGGCACACGGTCGGTGCTGTATCTTGCCTTCCATTGGATGACGCTGCGGTGTACTTCGTAAGCTTCTGGCATGGTCAGCCGCAACTTGGCGTTGTTGAACATCAGCCTGGCCGTTCGCAGCTTGTTGCCGAAACCCTCCAGCCAAACAATTCGGTAGTTGGTGCCTACAGAGGCCTCCAGCGCTTGCTTTTCAGTCGCGGTCAGGGGCCGAACGCTCATTGGCCGGCGCTGAACGCTGCGCCTTTGAATTGCGGTAATGAGTGGATCGGCCCGAACCGAAGCATCGGGCTCGAAGCGCACGTTGAAAGTGGGTTTACTCTCATCGATATCGAGGCGACGCTGCGCCTGCATTCGCCACCCATGCGCGCTGGCGGCGATCGCCATCGTTTCGAGCAGCGCGCCCAGTGAAATCTGGCTGGCGTGGCCATCGAGGTCATAGACGCAGTGCTCGCGCGTATCGAAGCCGTGCACGACGACGTTGCTCTCGTCGATGATTTCGAAGCGCCAAGGTTGCGTGTTGTCACCGCTCGGTGCCCAGCGGGCAAGATCGAGAATCTGCTCGACGACGCTGTGGGTTGTCATGTTCGAGCATTGATTCGTGTCAAACGTCGTTTGACGATCAACAGCGCAAGGCGTTGTAACGGGCGGCGGTTGCCGCCGGGGCCGCCATGTGTGAGCGAGTGTGTTGCGGTAGGCATCGAAATCGGGGCCGGTGCGGGAAATGGGAAATCGACGGTATTCGAGGCCAACGTCAAAGTTACCCGGTGCGAGCGTCTTTTGCGCGCGTCCGTGTTGAACGGCGTGTCTGCCCGGGTGTACGCCTGGTGACTTCAACTACTTTGCCGAGCGCTCGAAGCGCAGCGTTTACTGATGTTGAATCAGGGAACATTTTTTGCACGTCACCGTCAAGAACCACAACGTTGCTCCCCTTAGCTAAACGAGCAACATATTTGCCGCGAATACCACCTGAGAAGTCGTATTCGGGAAGCATATCTTTTTCAACGGTTTTCTTCATACTGTTTGCGTTGCTTACGCGTAGCAGGAGGTGCACTGACAAGACGAATTTTCGCTCCTCGATCAACGTGTACTACGACAACGAGGCGTCCCCTACTGGTTTGACCTAGTGTAGTGTTGCACGCTATTCAGCACTTAAAAACCGCGCCTTTGGCCCCGTAGCGTCGTTGCAAATCCTCGCAATAGCTTTGGCTATTGCTGTGGTTTGCGCCTAGCTACAGGGCCAAACGCATCGGTTTTATAAGTACCGCATAGCATGCAACACTGCACTAGCAAAACAAATCGCGCCTCGCGCTGTGAATGCAACGGATCTGGAATGGTGAACGATAGCGCATCGTAGAAGGCCGTAGTCGCCTCCTCAAATGAGATACCGTGCTTTCGGTGATTGGCTTCTGCCTTCGCGGCATCCCACTCGAATTCAATGGTCATGCCCAAACGATACGGCAATTGAAGCGGATGTTCCCCCTTTGGCGACATATAAAACGTCGCGGAGCTAGTATTCATGCGGGTTTGCGCGGGGTGGGGTGATGATGTTGTAGCCACTAAATGTTGCTTTATTGCTATTGATGTGATTGCTGTATGTGGTTATAGTAGTAGCCACTATGTACGTCGACGTCTCAACGGTCCGCGCCCACGGTAAGTGCTACACCCGCTATCTGCTGCGCGAGAACTACCGCGAGGACGGCAAGGTCAAGCACCGCACGGTGGCCAACCTGAGTCCTTGCTCGGCCGAGGAAATTGCGGCAATCCGCTTGGCGTTGAAGCACAAGGCGCAATTGGCGCAGGTGGTTGAACAAGGTAGCACCGAGGCTTTTAAGCCCGCCACATCCCAGCACGGTGAACCGGTCGTTCAGGGGCGTCGCAAGACCGCGGTGGCCGATGCGGTTGATTTGTCGCTGGTGCAATTGCACCAAGGCAAGCCGATCGGTGCGGTTTGGTTGCTGGCGCAGCTGGCCCGTGAGCTGGGCATCACTCAAGCCTTGGGAGACGACGCGCCAGGGCGCCTGGCGCTGTGGCAAGTGCTGGCGCGCGTCATCGATCAAGGCTCGCGCTTGTCGGCGGTACGGCTGGCGTCAAGCCATGCGTGCGGCTTTCTGGGCTTGCCACGCTTTTGTGAAGACGACCTGTACGGCAACCTGGACTGGTTGGAGTCCCATCAAGAGAAAATCGAGCAGGCCTTGTTTGCGCAGCGCACGCGCTCTGGTGAACAAGACCAAGGTGCTGACAGTGGTTTGTTCCTGTACGACGTTACGAGCAGCTACCTGGAGGGTCAGTGCAACGAACTGGCGGCCTTTGGCTACAACCGGGACGGCAAGAAGGGTAAACGCCAAGTTGTCATTGGGCTGCTATGCGATGCAG
>JAOTTZ010000464.1 GCA_029864165.1 Burkholderiaceae bacterium | reverse complement strand
CCGTCCCTGCGCAGCGGGCATCGAAAGAAGCATCGAGCGGGACGGCAGCTGCTGCTGAAGTCGTGAGCCGTAACGCGACCGGCAGCGCGTCAGCACCACCGGCGGCCGCTGCCATAGGCTTGGTCCGGATTGCCGTCAGCCCTTGGGGCCAAGTAGAGGTTGACGGCGTCGATATGGGCACAGCACCGCCCCTCAGACAGTTGACCCTGTCCGTCGGCAAGCACACGGTGACGCTGCGCAACGCCGACTTCCCGTCGCACCGGGTCGTGATCACCGTGACACCTGGCCGTCCTATCAATGTGAAACACAAGTTCGGGTCATGAAACCGCAAATCGGCCTGCTTGCTCTGCTCCTAGCATGGGCGGGTTGTACCAGTCAGCCTGTTGCTCCGCCCGTGGCGATGGCAAGCTCGGCCGAGTTTTGGGGCGAACCCCTTTTCCCCGAAATGATCGAAGACCCCAACGAAACTGCCACTGCGGATGTGTTCAGTCCAAAGGCCAAGAACACGATTCCCGAAGCGGTCGAGCCGCCAGCCGAGCAAGTATTGCCAGAACTCACGCATTCCCCCGCTGAGGCGGTTTCGAACAACGCACCTGCGGTATCTGCTGAAAACGAAGCGCAAAGCAACACCGGACGCGATGTCGGCCACAACGCCGATGGCCAGTTCGAAAAACTGATACTTGCCTTCGCCGGTCAACCGGTAGCAAAGGTCGAACCAGACGACGCCCAACGACCTGTCGAAAATTCGGCTGTTCGCAAGGACACTGCCGCCATCATCGTAGGACCACCGTTGCCAGCTTGTCCTTCCGGAACACATGACGGCCAAGCCTTTACGACCGAATGCGTGCCGGTACCACCGGCACAGATTGGTCTGATCGACGTGGCAGCGCGCCCGGCAGAGAAAGCCTTGCTGGCTGGCCTGCGCGCCTACGATGACGCACAGTTCACCAAAGCCGAAAAAAACCTTCGCTCAGCGTTGAAACTCGGCCTCGTTTCTCCCCGCGACCGCAGTGCCGCGCATAAGCACCTGGCGTTTATCTACTGCACCAGCCGTCGCATCAACTTGTGCAAAACCGCCTTTCGCGAAGCTCGTGCGGCAGACCCGGCGTTTGTGCTCCGCCGCTCGGAATCCGGACATCCCGTGTGGGGGCCGGTGTACAAGCGTGTTCTGCCGTAGCTTTGCGCAACACGGCTCCCGCAACTCTATCTCGCCAACGGCGGCGCCTGGTGCAGACCAGCATGCCTCGCGCGCCTAGATTTTGCAACGTGACCAACCGCTTCTGATTGGATGCCGTGCTCATGCGATATGGCCCCAGCCGCTGAACTGGTCACTTCGTCGCTGAGATACCGCGCTTCCTTGACCCAGTTGTGGCGCAGGCCGTCGGCAAGCCATGCGCTGAAGTCAAAACCGTCGGCAGCGCTGTCGAGTGCCTGGCCCAGACTGTACTGGGCGGCTAGCGCTTGAGTGAAAACTGCGATCGGTGCTTCGACCTTGCGCACGCAGGCACGCCATCCCGCGCGATCAACGACCACCGCTTCACCGCGCTCATCACGCAATGCTGCGCGCGCGGTGTCAAAAAGAGCCTCATCGGACGCGGCGTGTGCCGCATAAATGCTAGCCAATGGCCAACGTGAGACGAGCCCCTGCACTCCGGGCATCAGCAACAGTTGCAACTGCGACGGATCGGCGTTGGCCAGTAGGCCAAAAGACGCAGCGTCAACCTTGGCGTCGGCCGCGCGTTCACAGTGGTGCAGCGCGAGGTCCAGGCGTGCACAGTCACCCAGATAGGGCCAGTCGCTTAAGGCTTGGTGCGCTTCGAGCCAGCTTGGCAAGTCGTTGCCCCATTCGCCTAAGTCGCCACGCTCAGGTGGCAGCGCGCGCCAAAATTCACGTACCAGTTGGGTAAAGTCCTGCGCGCCTAACAACGCGCGGACTGTGGGGCATGCAAGGCTCAGCGCGCGCTCAGCCGACGCATGAGCGTTGGCGCGGTAAGCCCGTATGCCGTTATCATCTTGGCTGGTTGGCGCCGCCTGCAGCGACATCAGCAGTAACTGCTGGCGCCGCGCTTCCACCGCTCGACCGTCGTTGCCGGTACTCATGCCGCCTGCAATATGGCAGCATGCGCGGCTTCGTCGAGCAGCACCTCCAGCGTGGGCAACCCAGTGTCCCACTCGACCAAAGCTGGCACTGCCGCAAACTTGCTCAGTGCGTGCTGGTAGACGCTCCAAACAGCGTCGCGCACACGACTGCCATGGTCGTCGATCACCATGTCGAAGTCGGTATTCTCGCAATAGCCTGCGAGGTGGATCTCGCCGACGATGCCAGCGGGTAGTTGATCGATATAACCGCAACAAGCCACAACGGGGTCCGCAGCGTGCGCGTTGAGCGCGTTGACCATCAAGTTGTTGACGTCCAAAAGCATTTGACAGCCTGTGCGT
>JAOTTZ010000040.1 GCA_029864165.1 Burkholderiaceae bacterium | reverse complement strand
TTGCTATGGCGCTTTCGGGCATGTCCGGGTGGGCGGCTGTGTCAAGCTTTTGCGCAATCGTGGTGCCCCCCGCCTCCTTGATGCCGCATAGCGCGGCTGCTCCATCCCCGTCATAGCCGGAGACAATGACCGCGATCAGCTTCCCGTCCCAGTGTTTTGTCAGGGACCGGAGAAAGATCGTTATCACGTCGGGCCATCCTCTGGGCTTCGATAACGACTTTAGACGGAACTCCCCATTGAAGACGTGCAGGTCGCGCTGTTCCGGGATGATGAATACGCGGTCCGGCTGGATGAATAGCTTCTCCGTGATCAGTTCGACTGGCATTCCAGTGAAGCGAGGGAGAATTTCGTGTAGTTGCGTCGCGAATATCTTCACATGATTGACGACGACAATGGCGACGCCCATATCGGCCGGCAGATGCCGGAGCAACCGGGTGTATGCGTCCAGTCCCCCAGCGGAGCCACCGACGCAGACCACAGGAAAAGCTCTCTCAGGATTGCTCATTTTTCAAGGGCCTCCTCGGCAATAAGCCAAGCCGAATGCAACCAGATGTCATCGGGCAGGGTGCTGCATAACTTTTGCCGGACCATCGAATAGCGTTTATCTTACGCCGAGGCGAGGTTGAACGGAGCTGATGCGCTGCATGGCGTCAGATAAACGCTGTTCGTTAGATCTGATCCTTTGCATTCCTTTTTCAGCGGCACAATATCTGATCGAGATAGACTGGGGTGTAGCCTGTCTTGTCGGTGACGGCCTCGATGCTGCCCTCGGCGCGAACCATGCACTTAGGGGTGTAACGGGGGCTGTATAAACCTTAGCCATTGTGTGGCAAGTTACAGCGGCTTGCTGTCGTCCGACACGGCGAATCGTCGGCATGGCTTTGACCGGTCGAGATGCTCGACAACAGTTGCCGTCGCTCGCGCAGTCGCCGCCGCGCATCCCGGCCACTGACCCGTGAAGCAGCAGCGTCATCAACGCGCAGTTGCTCGGGCGCAGCTACCGGAACGAAAGAACGATTGTCCTTGTTCGCCATTGAACGCGCATAGGCCCGAAACGTCTCGGCTCTAGTGTGTATGTCGCGAACGAACTTGTTTCGTTCTTCGGGCAGCAGCACTTCCAAATCGAGTAAAAGAGTCCATTCTTCGACGCTGATGCCGCGGCGTTCTTCAATGGCTATCCCGTCCATGGGCTGCAACAGCCACCAGCCCGGGAACGCGGCGTCTAGTTTTTCTTGTACCCGCACCCCCATAGTACGCACGCGCCCGGTGCGCGATTTGGTGGCAGCCAAAAGCTGCCGTAAATATTTCGCACTTACGCGCGCCTTGTTGGCCACGGCTTCAACGCTGCCTTCGGCGTGAGCAAGACGCGACAGCGCGGAAATAGGAGCGGAATAAGCCTTAGACATTTTGAAGAAGGCCCTTTAGCACCGTGCAGCGCCGTGGGCGTGCCAGCAGATGCGAGCGAGCAGGGCAGCCGAGACGCACAGAGTCAGCACGACGGTGTTTTTCATCCGCTTCGTTCTTGTCGCGAGTCGGTGTTTGAAAAGACCCCCGGGCGGCATTTCTCCAAGACAACCGCGGGCACAATGCATCATGCCGTCGCGCCGTGGGCGGCGCAATCCCCCGATCGAGTGGATGTGAGCGCACCGTCAGCCATGCCGCAGAGCCCGACTTTATCGTTCAAGTCGGTTGGGATGGACGGACTCAATCTCGCGGTGTCTGCAAGTGATGTCCGCCGATTTCTCACCTCAGGTGAGAGCCGTTATGCAAAGGACGTGTTGCCAAGAACTGCATAGTAACCAAGAATTGCATAGAATGCATAGGGTCAAGCCTTGCTTCTGAACCGCCACCATTCCGGGAGTTTCGACTACTATCGAGACTTCCGTAACAACGAATGCTGAAGGCGTGACCTTCCACATCGTTCTTTCGCACCGTTGCCGCATCGTCGCCACTCGCCAACAGCCCAGCACGGCTAAGGGGGCCGTCTTTGTGACGCTCGAAGACGAGACTGGCGTCGTCAAGGTCATTGTGTGGAAAGCAGAGCGCGACAAACAGCGTGCTGAGTTGTTAGTTCGCCCCGAGTGCGGGCAATTGCCATTGCTTAAGGCGGGCAAGGCCGTCGTGGTTCCACCACGCAGCACGCGCACCGAGCCGCGCGACCACAACCGGCATTTGTATAAGGCTCGCCATCTGATCGAAACTTTCTTCGCCAAGCTTAAACAAGACCGCTGCATTGCGACTCGATACGACAAGACAGCGCGTAACTTCCTCGCTCCGTTCATCTGGCAGCCGCGGCCATGTGGCTCAATTGATGACAGGCCCTAGTTACAGGCACAAACGCATAGGTTTTATAAGTACCGCATAGCGTGCTAGATTGCACGTATGCGTCACAGCACGCACGCGGGGTAGTGGCAGTGATTACTGAATCTGGCGTTGAACAGTTGTTTGAGTGCGTACCGGAAGGCCTGCGAGAACTGGCCGAGCGCGGCGTTGTCAAACGCTATCGCAAAGGTACGTTGATCATCGACGAAGGCTCTAGCGGCGACACGCTGTACATTTTGCTCAAAGGCAGCGTCAAGGCGTTTTCTTCGCACGTCAGCGAGCGCGAGATCACGTTTTCCATCGACAAAGCGGGGGACTACTTTGGAGAGATGTCGCTCGACGGTGGCGTTCGTTCCGCCTCGGTGATCGCCTTGGAGCCGACGATCTGCGCGGTCGTGACTGCGCATACCGTATGGCAGTTCGTCGAGACATCGCCGGCGTTTGCGCGCGAGCTGATCAAGAAACTGATATCGCGTGCGCGCTGGGTGACCCAACGCGCACGCGATCTGGCGCTACTCGACGTGTACGGCAGGGTAACACGCCTGCTGGACGAGCTGGCGACGATCGCAGGCGAGAACGGCGCACGCAAGATCCCAGAGCGGCTCACGCATTTGGCCATTGCCGGTCGTGTCGGCGCGTCGCGTGAAATGGTCAGCCGCTTGCTGAAGGATCTTGAACGCGGCGGCTTTATTCAAGTCGAGCACGGGTGCCTCACCCTGCAGAAGAGGCTCCCCGCGCGCTGGTAGTGGCGTGAAAACGTAGAGCGGAGCGCATCACCGCGGGCCGGTTATCCCCCTATACGATCTCGCACCGGCTCCTAACCTCGTGTAGTGTTGCACGCTATTCAGCACTTAAAAACTGCGCCTTTGGCCCCATAGCGTCGTTGCAAATCCTCGCAATAGCTTTGGCTATTGCTGTGGTTTGCGCCTAGCTACAGGCCCAAACGCATCGGTTTTATAAGTACCGCATAGCATGCAACACTACACTAGCGCGTCGAGACGGACGGCCCCACTCGCTGCGTTACCAGCAGATTTCGTACGCTATCGTTTGGCCACTGCCAGGCATAAAACTAGACCAGCAAGTCGAGCCAGTGTGTTCCATGACAGTAAATGCCTTCACCGAGCGGACATCAGTGTCCATCAGCTTCTGACAAATCCGCCCTGAAGGCGCCTTGGAACATTTGCTGCCCCACTTTTTTTCAAGCTGAGGCGAGCACACTGCGCAGGGACGAATTCTTTTTCCATCTCCGTCCAGGACGACAACCCTACCATTTTTTAGAAACACCATGCTAGCGATAGCTTTGCTATCGTGATTGAGTTTATGGTACTTACTAACCGGCGTTTTGCTACCTGTTTGGTCACCTGTTAGGCCTTCTATTTGCTCTTCTGTTTGGTCGCCTTCCTTTTCTTGACTGTTGTCCGTCACGACGGCGTCGATATCTGCACCGGCCACGGGCTGACATAAGCCTAAAGCGGCAAGCATCATGATCGGAACAAGCATCCGTACAAAATGAGGCATGACATTTCTCCTTTAGTTGAAGTCATTGGGTACACCGGTTTTGCTCGCGCGTAACCGGAGGCGACAGTGTAACCACCGCGTCGTAGGCGGTGACTGAGCGAGCGGCCTGGACGCGCAATCCAGGCGCCAGCCTTTTTTGTCGTTCCTAGAAACTGCCGAAGTCCTCCGCACCATCCCCATGCGTTCGGCGCCCGCTAAAAGCGAATCTCCACACGGGCAGTTACGGCGCGGCCCGGTTGGAACTCTGGAGCACGAGGGCGGGGATCGCCGTTGGGGGCCGGGTATGTGTTTTGGAACTCAAACTCGCGGTCGAACACATTGGCTGCTTCGAGTACCAACACCACTGGCTGTCCAGGCAGCCGGTAGCGCAAGCCCACATTGGCTAGCCAGAACCGGCTCCGAGTTTTCAGGGTCGAGCCTGATTCAAACCGGACAGACTGCCAAACGCCTTGTGTTTCGCCATACGCAGACCAACCATTGGGGCCAAAGTAAGCAACCCGCATAGGCAGCTGCCGGGTACGGGCTTTGGCGGGCAAAATTCGCGAACCCAAGGTATTCACAGTGTCGGACGCGTACTGGATTGCTGAAGCAATGGCCCATCTAGGACCCAAGGTGTGACCAAAATGCAAACGATGCAGTATTTCCGTTCCTCGAAGAGCGCATACCGGCGCCGGGCAACCGGGACGGTTGGTGGCCGTCACGACGGGAATCACCAGTCGACGACGACCCACCTCCAAGCCCCACAGCGTGGCTGCGCTCAACTGATGATCCAAGCCGAAGCCATATAAGCGAAAGCGTGCCCCCTCGGGATCGTCGAAGGTTTGGTTGAATCCCGCAAACTGAGTGGGTTCGATGGTTTGCTCTTTTGCAGCACCACCTTTGACCCCGCGCACGTTGACCACCCGCAAGCGCAAAGCTGAGGTCGGGTGCCATGTCACTCCAATCTTGGGGCTGGTTCGACCGACCGCGACCGAACCATGCTTGAAGTCGTCATGGCTGAGTCCCCCGTGGAGTGCGACACCAGGCACGATATCCCACGCACCGAGGAAGAACGCAACGTCGTGCCTAAGGCGTCCTGGACTTGTAGTTGTAAATGTGAGTGGATCCGGGCTCTGCATGGGAAACCCTGTCAAGGTTGCTTCCCCCCGATCGTCGACCCGCTCACGATAGCTGGACATTCCTAGCGACCACTTTGTTGGACCGTGGCGGTTGGAGTACATCAATTCATGCAATCGCGTGTGTTGACCAAGGCGACGTTGTTCCCGAGCGATGCCCGGGTTGACCCTTGTCACAACTAAGGTGTTCTCCTCCCTCTTGCTCCAAATTGCTGATGCGATCAGCTCGCGATCAGGGTTAGGCGAGAACCGTACGCCCAAGCGAAACGCATCAGAATCTAAGCTCAGTTGACGCTCCGCGCTGTCAGCCGCAAGCTGCTGAGTCACGTCTCCCCCCTCGCGGCGCGAGCTACGCAGTTCTGCTTGGGCGTTGAGTTCGGGTGTGACTGAGGCTTGCCAAAGCAGGTTGTTACTGTTCAGCTTCACGTCGGCACCCGGTCGGAAGCCATCGGTTTCGTAATGGAAATGGCCCACCGAAAGTTGTCCGTCGCCCACTGAACGCCACGCCAAGCCGGTGCTACCCAGCGCCCCTTGGTTGCCAACCAGCGCCCCCAACCTAGCGCCCTTTTGGCTTTCATCAAATAACGGGCTGGACTCTTGCAACGCCAAGACCCGTGGCCCATTGAGCACTGGCAAACCAGGTTGCAGCTCTTGCGGTGCAATCGGTTCGCTGCGCGGTGATTGGCGTAGCTGCGCTTGCAGCAATTCGCTGACGCGTGCCGTCTCGAAACGGGGGTTGGCAGCGTAGGCTTCGGCGAGAAGGCGGTGCGCAGCCTCGCTTTGCGGATCGTCTACGAGCGCGGTACGCGCGGCCGACAGCATGGCGCCGTCAAAGCCCAGATCGCGCCAGGTGCTGGCCAACGCTGCGGCGCGGGCGGCGCGGTCAGCTTCCAGCAAACTGTTGGGGCGAAACACCGCGCGTTGGTTGTTCAGCGCCAAGGCCCGCTGGTAGTCGGCCGCGGCCTCCACCGGACGGTTGGTGCGTTGCTTGAGCAGGGCTTGCGTGAACCAGGGCGTCGGGCTGTGCGGGTCGAGCTCACGGGCGACACCCAGCTCATTGGCGGCGACGCCCTCGCGGCCTTCACTGAGGTAGGCGCGGCCCAGCAGAGCGCGCAGTTCTGCGTTGCCAGGGTCCAGCATGACGGCAATTTCGATTTCACGCCGACCCAGCTCGCGCTCGCCGCTGCGCAGCAACGCCAGCCCCACCCCAACATGGGGCAATGGGTCGGCTGGGTAGGCCTCTTGCGCTTGCGCAAAGCTCAGTTGTGCCGCAGCATCTTGACCGCGCAGCAGTTGCGCAAAACCGAGCAACGCACGTGCGCGTGGTGTGTGCGGCGTCAGCGCCAACGCGCGGGTAGCGCTGGCTTGACCTTCTTGCAGCAACCCGACCGACAACTCCAACTCAGCCTTGCGCGCCCATGCCAGCGCATGGCTCGGCTGCAGCGTGACGGCGTGCCGGGCAGCATTGAGCGCAGCATTGGGGTCACGCAAGCCTTGCAGCGCGTAACTCAATGCCAGTTGGCCCGCAGCGGCTTGCGCGTCAGTGGCGATGCTGCGGTGAGCAGTTTCCAACGCATCTGTGGCTTGATTGCGCACCACTTGGATGAGGGCTTGCACAGTCGCTGCTTGGGCGGTCAAGGCCGCAGGTGCCGATGCTTGGTTCAGCACTTCGGCAAGTAATTTTTCAGCCGCCTCCACGCGCCCTACACCCAACAACCAACCGGCGCGTGCAACTCGCAAGTCCTCGCTGGCAGCGTCAGGCCAAGCGGCTAGCGCTTCAGTGTATCGGCCTTGCTGCGCAAGTTGCGTTGCTGTCAACGCGTTGGGTGGCAACGCTGCCAGCTCGGCTGGTGTAGGTTGTACGATTTGTGGGAAGTAGAGCGCCCACTGAACCGCATCTTGCGGGCGCAACGGCAGTGCAGTGGGGCCTTGCCCAGTGACGGCTTGCGCGGACAAACCCGAACTCAGCAGTTGTTGGCCAGCAGTGTTTTGAGCGCGCACTTGACCTTCGGTGACGGTCACTCGCGCCGCGTCGTCAAGCACGGCGACCGTGAACTCGGTGCCATCGACCATCGCGTTCATGTATGGAGTAACCACCCGCAGCCGATTGGCAAAGCGGGTGAGCACATGCAACGCCCCTTGCAGCAGGCCCAACTCTGAAGTCTGGCCAGTGTCGAACGCGGTCAGCGTGAGTACGGAGTTTTGATCTAACCTCAACAGTACGTCGTTGGCCAGTACCACCGTTGCGCGACTGAGCTGGCGCACCGCGACCGCGTCACCGACGCACAAAGCCTGACCGATGGCAGCTGTCCGCCAAGCCGTCGCGCCCACCGCGCGGACTTCAACCACGCCTTCAACCGACACCAGACGAGCCTCGGGGCCTTCGCAGGCCAGCACGGTGCCAGGCAAACACGCCAGCACCGCGACGACGAAGAGTAATCTCATACAGATCATTTTAGGGACAAGCTGAGCGGGCCCGACGCGTTGAGCTGGGTCAGCAGGTACGCGGTTGGCCCATCGTTTGGATATTTGGCCCGCAAGCGATCGAGCGCGCTGCGCGCAGCGTCAAGCAACCCTTGCTCTCGGGCGGTCAGCGCTTGCGCGTACAAGGCGCTCAGTTCGGGCGTTGCCGGCATAGGATCTACCAAGCCGACCGGCTGGGCTTTGCCTTGCAACATAAAGCGCCCTAGCGGACGAACGCTATGCGTCGGCAGGTGAGCCGCAACCGGCTCTGACACGAGCACGCGGCAACCCAGCGCTTTGTTGGCAGATTGGATACGGCTCGCGGTGTTGACGATGTCGCCCACGATACGGGGTTGAGCGTGCAGCATGTCGCCTACGTTTGTTTCACCCAGAGATACCGGTCCAAGGTGCAAGCCTATGCGGGTAGGCCAGGCGTCAAGGTCGGTTGCGCTGAGTTGCTCACCCTGACATGTATTGCACAGCGTATGGATCGCGAGCCCAGCTTGCACCGCCGCCAGGCAAGCAGCAGCCGGCTGGTCTCGTGACAGCCAGACACACACCATAGAGTCGCCGGCATGGTCAACCACGTGGCCGCCGTGAGCACGGATGATCGGAAATACATTCTCGAAGTACGCGTTGATCCAGGCACGAGCGTCCGCAGGATTGCGACACTCAACGCGATGCGTGTAGTCTTCAATATCGCTGGACAAGCATACGACGTTGACGAGATCGTCGCGGCCTTGTAACTCGCGCGCCAGTTGTCCGATCACCTCGTCGGGCGCGTAGTGGGTTAACGCCGTGCGCAGGCGCACGCGTTGCCGCTCCACTGCGCTGTACCGAAGCACCAGGCCAACGACCACAGCGCAGGGCAGCACGACCAACAGCGGCAAAGCCAAGGGCAACCACAAGTACACGCGTTCAAAGAGCAGGGCTGCGCCTACGCTGTACACCGAGGCGATCGCAACGCTGGCGAGCGCTGCATGCCAAGGCAGCCAAAACAGCCACGGCACAAGAAACAGCGCGGAGAGAACAGCCGTCACACCCAACTCCTGCGTTGCTGGCAGCCGCCGCAGTGCAGAACCATCGAGTTGGTTGGCCAAGGCCGTTGCGGCAAGCTCGGCGCCGCTGATATCCAAACCCTCGACGGAACTCCACGGTGTAGGGTAGACGTCGCGCTGCTCAGGCTGGTTGAATTCAGACAACCCCACCAACACCGCTCGGCCGCGTAGGCGGGCGGCCTCGGGGGCTGCACTGCGCAGCCATTCAATAGCACGGTCGTAGCCTATGGTGTCGATGCGGCCTGGCGGCCCGTAGAAGTTGAACGTAACCCGTGGATTGCGCACGCTCAGCAATGACGGCCAACCGGGCGTTGATGAAGCAGCGAGCTTGTTGAGCAGGGCCGCCCTCCTGGGCGTATCAGCCTGCGCTAGACGCCGCAGCGCCACCAACTGGGATGGCAACGCATGCGTCCCTTGCGCCCCTTCTGTCCCTTGCGCCCCTCCTATCTGCACAGCTGAGGCCAGTGCCGCCAGTGGCGCTGGTTCCATGATGGCTGCCAACAACAAGGGTAGGCTGGGCAGGGCACCACCTTCTGGGACAAAGGCCGGGTATTCAGAAATGCCGTCGCGCGCTTTCAACACGATAAACGGTGCACTTGCCAGCGCCGCTTCGGCGAACAAGGGCAGTGGTTCAACGACGCGATCGACAACCGCCCACGAATTACCCGCATGCAGCTTGTCGCGCCGCAGGTACTGCACCAAAACGACGTTGCCTGAACGACGCATGGCTTGCATCAAGCGTTGATCGCCGTCTGGCTCGCGCGCGCGATCGAACAGCAAGTCAAACGCGACGACAGTAGCCCCGACCTCGTGCAGACCATCGACCAGCTCCGCATGCAAAGAACGCGGCCAACGGTCTGGCCGTGCAGGCACGCCCAGCTTCTCGGCTGCGCGCAGGTTCATAGCGATCACGCTGACCTGAGGCGGCGCAGGGCGTACACCACGAATGGCGTACAGCGCGCTCAGCCCCCACCGCGGTTCAATGTCACGCAGCGGCGACAACCACGCCAGAGCGGCCAACAAGCCAAACCCGAGAACGAGCGCAGCTCGCGAAGCAGGCCCTGCAAACCTAAACAATCGTCCGCGCGTAGGGATGAACTTCAACTGCAACCGATGGGTTCATGCTCAGGCCGCGCGCTGCGGCCCATCAACTGCTCCAGCGCCTGGGCAGGCGTCAGCTGACTTTGCAGTACGCGCACCATGGCTTGCGTGATGGGCATGTCCACGCTCAGTGCTCGGGCACGCTGTAGCACAGCGGCAGCGCAAGTCA
>JAOTTZ010000463.1 GCA_029864165.1 Burkholderiaceae bacterium | reverse complement strand
ACCTGAGAGGAATAAATCATGGCCAGACTAGCTCTTAGCGCGTTACACGGCAAACAAGATCGCTTCGTGATCAGGCGGCTAACCATACTGTTAGCGTTTAGCGGTTGTGTAAGTGTTTCACTCGCTCACCCAAACGCAACCAGGGTGGGTAACGCAGTTCGGACAGCCTGCGGCAGCCTTACCAGCAACAGCCTATGTTCGGATGTATTCGGATTCACAGACGAAGAGGCGTCCGAGCTTGCCCCAGACAAGCTGGTGATGCAGAGCGTGGCAGCGCTGGGCACCATCAGAAAGCAGATTTCACTGGTGAATAGGCGGTTAGACCAGTTGCGTCTTTCGAATTCTGGGGCAAGCCGGGTGGGTTTTTCGGGTAGCCTGCGGCCGAGTGGATCGCCCCCGGTCATTGCGACTTCACAGCGCCAAGCGTCGCTGGTCACGCCTCGCGCAAGCACGCGGACATCGAATCCGGGGCGACCGTTGTTGATCGCTTCCACATATGCATCGCTGCCTGACATCTTGCTTGCGCAAGGCCTAGCGCAGGATACTGCCCCTGCTACAGGATCCTCTAGCGCGACAAACGCCGGCAGCACCGCCTTTCCGTCCAACGACTTGGGCCTGTACTTTCGCGTAGAGGGAAATCGGGGTGATTCGGACGCGAACACGTTTGACCCGGGCTTCAGGTTTCGTACGGCGGGTCTTACCGTAGGCGGCGACTACAAGGTCTCGGCCAATGCGGTGTTGGGCGGCTCACTGGGTTACAACGACAATCGCTCTACGCTGGATACCACCGATGGCACTCCCAGCGGCAATGTAAAGACGCGGGGTACCAGCGTGTCGCTGTATGGTGCTTACTACCCCACGGCGACGGCGTATGTTGACGCGACCCTGCTATACGGGCGTAACCGCTACGAGTCGATCCGCAACATGCCTGCGCTGACTGATTCCGCGATCGGCAGCACGGCAGGCGATCAGTACGGACTGAGTTTGGGAGGTGGGTACTCGTTTCTCACCTCGAACTTCAACGTTGGCCCGTATGCTCGGGTTTCGTGGTCCAAGGCCGAAGTAGATGCCTTTACTGAGCGGGTGAACGATACCTCAAGCAACTTGGCGGTCCAGGCGCAAACAGCCGAGTCGGTGGTCAGCGTGCTGGGTGGGCAAATTTCGTATGCAATCAGTCGCAATTGGGGGGTGCTGGTACCCAACGCGCGCGTTGAGTGGGAGCACCAACACAAGGATGACCGGACTCGCAACATCGTTGCGACGTTTGCGCAAGATCCAGCAGGGAGTATCAACATCGAAACCACACCTCCTGACCGCAGCTACTTTAACCTGGGCTTGGGCTTGGCCTCGCACTTCGGCGTCGGCCGGTCGGCGTTTGTCTACTACGAGACCTTGCTCGGGAAAGAGGGCACGAAGAACAACGCTCTTACCGTAGAGTTGCGTCTCGAGTTCTGAAGCAGCGATTCTGTTTTCTAGCCCACAAAAATCCAAGCGTTTGGTCATTGCGCCTTGCGTACTGGTGTTTTCCGAAGCGTCCAGCCACAGGTCTCAAACCAAGAGCTAACGCGAAAGGAGAGAGCATCGTGGTCGTAGCAAGGAATAGTTCATCGCACAACGTGCGAGACCGCCACGTGGTTAAGCAGCTAACGATGTTGTTAGCGTCGAGTTGCTTTGTCGGTGCTGCCGTGGCGCATCAGTCAAACGTCATCAGGGTCGGCACCGCCACATTGCCGGCCGTACAGCAGTACTGCAGCATTCTGAACAGCAATGAGAGTTCGGGACCGGTATGCGATTTCACCGACTCGCCCATATTGGCGTCTCAACTCGCCCCCGACAAGTTGGTCATGCAAAGCATAGCGGCGCTGGGCAGCGTCCGGCAGCAGATCTCGCTGGTTGGCGGAAGGCTGGACGAGTTGCGCCAAGCCAAAGTTGGCGCCAGCCCATTCGGCGTTGTTGGCGCGCAAAAGAGTTTGACCAGTGGGCCGCCCCCAACACCCACCGCGGCGCCAGCGCCTAGCCCTGCTGTTGTTGCACCCCCACCTGCGGCCGCCGCGGCACCCGCACCCTCGACGGTTGCGGCGCCACCACCACCCTCACCTGTGCCAACGCCGCCTGCACCGGCTGCGGCTGGGGCGGCGGGTGCCGGCGGCGGCGCCGAGCAACCTATCGTTGCCGCTCCTGACGCCGCAGTAGCGCCCCCATCACCACCTGCTGATGAGGCTGCGCCTGCAGCCGCAGAAGAAACCACCGGGCCAGGACTTGGAGCGGGTGCCGCTTTCCCGTCCACGGACCTTGGCTTGTACATCCGCGTAGAAGGGGATAGAGGTGAAGCCCATCCGACCGACTTCGACCCTGGGTTCAGCTCGCGTTCGGCCGGGATGACGTTGGGGGCTGACTACAAAGTCTCGCCCCGAACCGTCGTCGGTGCCGCGATGAGCTACACCGACAATCGATCTGAGC
>JAOTTZ010000462.1 GCA_029864165.1 Burkholderiaceae bacterium | reverse complement strand
TTGGCAAAGGTGCTCGCCTTCCAACCAGACCTCACCCGCTACGCGGTAAGCAGCGTTATCGCGCACGAGCTTGCGCAAGTTCGCTAGTACGGGGTTGTTGCGCGAGCTGATGCGCTGCGGTTCCTTCATAACAGGTTCAATGCTGAGCGCACAGGCGCAAAACTGCGGCGGTGCGCATCGCACGCACCATGTTCGCGCAAGGCCGCCAGATGGCGCGAAGACGGGTAGCCCTTGTGCTGCGCAAAACCATATTGCGGATGTTGGGCATGCAGTTCTAAGCACAGCCGGTCGCGGTGCACCTTGGCCAGTATGGACGCCGCCGAGATGGCCCTGACTTTGGCGTCGCCCTTGACGATAGCCTGGGCACGCACCATCAACTTGGGGACCTGCTTGCCGTCGACCAACACTTTGGCCGGCTTTAAACGCAAACCCTCGACCGCGCGGCGCATCGCCAGCAATGTGGCCTGCAAGATATTCAGGCTGTCGATCTCTTCGACGCTGGCCTGCGCGATGCAGCAGCACAGCGCCTTGGCGCGGATTTCATCGAACAGGCGGTCGCGTTTGCGCGGAGCGACTTGTTTGGAATCTTTGAGGCCATCGATAGGACACAACTCGTCGAGTATCACGGCCGCTGCCACCACCGGGCCTGCCAAGGGGCCGCGGCCGGCTTCGTCGACACCGGCTATCAGGCCCAGCGTGTCGAAACTGAAGGCTTGTTGATCAGCCAGCCAGGACTTTCTCGATCGCATCGGTCGCGGCCTGCGCGGTGTTGCGGCGCAGTTCCAAGTGCAGTTGTGTGAAGCGCCTCGCCACGGCCTGAACACGCTCGGGGTCGTCCAACCACTCCAACGCGGCTCGTGCCAGCCGCTCGGGCGTAGCCTCATCTTGCAGCAACTCGGGCACCACGAATTCGCGCAACAAGATGTTGGGCAGCCCGACCCACGGCTGCAAACGCTTGCGCTGCGTCATCTGCCACGACAGCCAATGCATGTTGTACGCGATCACCATGGGCCGCTTGAAAAGGGCCGCTTCGAGCGTGGCGGTGCCGCTGGCAACCAGCGCAACGTCGCACGCGGCCAGGGCCTCGTGGGAGCCGCCGTCCAGCAGCGTCACCGCGCTGGCGCCTGCCAGCCGTTCGATCGGCTCGCGCATGCCCGGCGCAACCGACAACACGAAACGCAAGTTGGGCCGCTGCCGGCGCATCACATCCGCCGCGCCAAACAGACGTGGTGCGATGGCGTCGATCTCGGTGCGACGACTACCCGGCAAAAGCGCGACCACGGTGTCTTCGCCGCTCAAACCCAGGGCATCGCGGCTTGCATCGCGCGGCACCTTGAGCGGGATGACGTCGGCAAGCGGGTGCCCAACGTAGGTCGCAGCGACGCCGTGTTCGGCGTAAAGCGCAGGCTCGAACGGAAATACGCAAAGCGTGAGGTCTACAGCGCGCGCAATTCTTTGCATGCGCTGCGGCCGCCACGCCCATATGGCTGGGCTGATGAAATGGATGGTCTTGACGCCACTGCGTTTCAAGCGCGCCTCAAGCTCAAGATTGAAATCCGGCGCGTCGATGCCAATGAAGACGTCGGGCTTTTCAAGCAGCAAGCGAAACCCGAGTTGTTTGCGGATCTCCACAATCTCTCGATAGTGACGCAGCACCTCGACATACCCCCTCACGGCGAGCTTGTCGTGCGGCCACCAACTGCTGAAACCCTGCGCGTCCATCTTCGGCCCGCCGACACCGAAAGCCTGCAACTGCGGCCAGCGCGTCTTCAGGCCACCCAGCAACATGGCCGCCAACAAGTCCCCCGAGGCCTCGCCGGCCACCATCGCAAAACGAGGTGCGCCGCTTGTCATTGACGATCAGCGAACAATGCCGCGCGTGGAACGGACGATGAAGCCCGACATCAACGCAATCTCTGTCTGCGCTTCGGGAATGCGCTCGGCCAACGCATCGATTTCGACTCTGGCCCGCTCCAGCGTGTATCCGCTGCGGTAAATCAGGCGGTGCATCTGCTTAACCGCCGCCAAGCGCGGGGGCGTGAAGTCGCGGCGCTTCAAGCCTTCGAGGTTGAAGCCGTGCGCTCCGGCAGGGTTACCACTGGCCGTCACGAACGGCGGAATGTCTTGCAGCACCATAGTGCCCATGGCCGTCATCGCATGCGGCCCGATTTTCACGAACTGGTGCACAGCGGTGAACGCGCCCATGATGGCCCAATCACCCACCTCCACATGGCCTGCAACTTGGGCGTTGTTGGCAAAGATGGTCTTGTGGCCGACTTGCACGTCGTGCGCCAGGTGCACGTAGGCCATCATCCAGTTGTCGTCACCCAAACGAGTGACTCCGCCACCTTGCGCGGTGCCGCGGTTGAAGGTGCAGAACTCACGGATGGTGTTGCGATCGCCGATTTGCAGTTCGCTGGCTTCACCGGTGTATTTTTTATCTTGCGGCGCGGCACCCAGG
>JAOTTZ010000461.1 GCA_029864165.1 Burkholderiaceae bacterium | reverse complement strand
GCGAGCTAAAAACCAAGTATTGTAGGAGGGGCGAAAACTGTGCCAGTTAACGTCGCGCAGCAAGCGCAGCGACACGCCGACTCACGACCCACCCGCCTGCTCGATCGAGCCCCCCTGCTTCAACACCAACGCCCGCTCGTACAACGCGTTGCGTGGCGCGCCGGTGATTTGCATCGCGAGCGTTACCGCCTGTTTCAACGGCAGGGCGTCCAGCAGTGCGCGCAGCGTTGTGTCATGGTGGCTGGACTTTTCGAGTGTCGCGGCGGCCGTGTGCAGCACCAGCACGAACTCTCCGCGCGTGCGGTTTGCGTCCGCTGCCAGCCAGCCCGGCAACTCGCTGGCTGGCAGCGTGACCACCGTCTCGAACTGCTTGGTCAACTCGCGGCACAGGGTGATGGTGCGGCTGGGGCAGGCAAGGCTCAACGCTGCACACAATGCCTCGATGCGATGCGGCGCCTCGAACAGTATCTGTGCGTCGGCGTGCGTCAACAACGTGTTGAGCGCCTGGCCCCGCTCAGCGGCCTTTGCCGGTAAAAAGCCAGCGAAGCGAAAGCTAGCGCCCCGTTGATCACCCGCCACGCTGAGCGCCGCCAGCGTGGCGCTGGCCCCCGGGACCGGCATTGCTTGGTAGCCGGCGTCGCGAACAGCAGCCACCAGCGCAGCCCCAGGGTCGCTGAGCGCAGGGGTGCCGGCATCGCTGATGTAGGCCACGCGCTCGCCGCGCGCCAGTCTGGCCAGCACGGCCGGAGCGGCCTCGCGCTCGTTGTGCTCGTGCACGGCCACCAGCGGTTTCTCGATGCCCAGGTGGCGCAACAGCCTCGCGCTGTGCCGCGTGTCTTCGCAGGCTATTGCGTCGACCAAGGCCAGCACATGCACGGCGCGCAGGCTGAGGTCGGCCAAGTTGCCTATGGGGGTGGCCACCACGTAAAGGGCGCTTGCCGGATACCGCTGGTCGCCGGCCGCGCTGGCGGCGGCACGCAACAGCAGAGAATCAGCCATGGTCACTACGAAGCGCTTGGGCGATGAAGGCGAGGCGCGAGCCTTGGAGCATTTACAGCGTCAGGGCTTGACGCTGGAGCAGCGCAATTATCGGGTGGCCGCTGGCCCCGGAAAACCAGGCGGCGAGTGGGACCTGATTTTGCGCGAGCGCGACGGCACGCTGGTGTTTGTCGAAGTTAGACGACGTGCCAGTGGCGCCCACGGTGGCGCGGCGCAGAGCATAGGCAAGTCCAAACAGCGTCGCTTGGTGCTGGCGGCGCGACACTTCCTGCGGCGCTACGCCACACCGCCGCCTTGCCGCTTCGATGTCGTGGCGCTGGACGGCGATCACCTTGAGTGGCTCAAGGCTGCTTTTGAGGTCAACACGCCTTGACGCGAAAGCTGATTGCGGCGGGATCAGCGACCGTAGCCGCCCGGACGTGAGCGCTGCGGTTTGAAGCCCCCGGGCTTGGCTGCTACCTCGGCACGCTTGCGCGTTGCCAACGCATGGCCCTTGATATCGGCCGGTACACGCTCACGCGCCGCAAAGCCTGCGCCACCGGCGCGGCCACGGCCGGTGGGGCGCGCAGCCATCATCCGCGGCTCAGGGCTCTTGGGTTCCAGGCCCGCTATCGTCGTCACGGGTATGTTCTGCGTTGTGTAGTGCTGGATGCGCCGGATCATGCTGGTATCGCAGCGTTCGGCCAATGTGACCGCCAGGCCGTTGCGGCCGGCGCGACCGGTGCGGCCGATGCGGTGCACATAGTCCTCAGCCTTCATCGGCAGGCCGTAGTTGATGACATGGCTGATCGTCCGCACGTCAATGCCGCGCGCCGCGACGTCGGTGGCGACCAGCACGCGCAGCTGACCGTGGCGCAGCGCGTTGAGCGTGCGGGTGCGCCGGCCCTGCGGCATGGCACCGTGCAGCGCTGCCACAGCGTGGCCCATGTCGGCCAGGCGGTCGGCCAGGCGGTCGGCGTCGCGTTGCGTGCTGGTGAAGACCAGCGCTTGCTCAATATCGCGCGTGGTCAGGATGTGGTCGAGCAGCGCGTTCTTGTGCGTGCCGTTGTCGGCCCAGTGCAGGCGCTGCTTGATGTTAGCGTGGGTGTCGGTGTGCGCATCGATGGTGATGCGCTGCGCGTCGCGAAGCAGTTGTTGCGCCAATTGGCCGACCGGGCCGGCGAAGGTGGCGCTGTACATCAGTGTCTGGCGGGCTTTGGGCGTGTGGTCGGCGATGGTGCGAATGTCGTCGATAAAGCCCATGTCGAGCATGCGGTCGGCTTCGTCGAGCACCAGGATCTCGACATTGCCGAGCACGGCTTTGCCGGTCCGTAAGTGATCGAGCAGACGGCCCGGGGTGGCGATCAAGATGTCGAGCGCGCCGCGCAGCGCCTTGATCTGCAATGGGTAGGGCACACCGCCGAGCACGGTGGCGACGCGCAGGCCGGGCACATGGCGGCCGTATACCGTGGCTGCTTTGGCAACC
>JAOTTZ010000460.1 GCA_029864165.1 Burkholderiaceae bacterium | reverse complement strand
TGTATTGCCCGACAGTGTGACGCTGCCGTTGGTGTTGAAGTCGCTGCCGCTGAGCTGTCCATTGAGTACCCAGCGCGATTTCTGGGCCGACAGGGTGGCCGTCCCTTCCAAGGCGAGTTTCAGCGCCTGCAAGCCCGGCTCTTGCCACTGCGCGGCGAGGTGCATGTTGTTGAACGCAAGCGATGGCTCGCTTGTCTTTAGATGCAATTCGCTCTTGAAATTGCCGCTCAACTTGCGGGCCCCGCTTGCGCCCTTGAAGTTGGCTTGGAAGCCGGGAATGGTGATCAGCTCGAAGTCGCCACGCGGCGCGGCAGACTCGAAATTACCCGATAGGCCCGTTTCGCCGGCAAGCGACACGCTGCCCTTCAATGCACTGCCTTGCAGCGCGTTGCCGTTGACAGCGAGCTGCGGCCAGTCGAGCGCCAGCTTCACGGGGCTGCCCGCGCTGCTGCCTTGCAAACGCAAGACCAGCTTTTCGAGCGACAGGTTGCGTTGCTCAGGGTCAAATCCGAAGCGCTGCACATGCAGGTTTGAGTCGACCAGCTTGAGCTTGCCAATGGTGGCGTCAAGCTGAAGTGACAGGTCTTCAGCTTGCACGTTGCCTTGCGTACCGTTGTATGCCAGCGCGCCGCGCAAAGTGGCGGCTAAGGCTTTGACGCCCAAAGCCTCGCCCTGGTAGCTGAGCGCCATGTCGCGCAAGCGCACCGTGCGGCCCGGGGCATCGAAGGCCAAAAGCGTTTCGCCGTTAAGGTTTCCACGCAAAGCGGGTTCTTGCAGTGTGACACTGGCCTTGAGCGCCAGCGGTGCCTCCGTCTTGTCGCTTAGCCGGCCGCTGCTGAGCGAGTCGACCACGATTTCACCCTGCACGCCACCCAGCGCGTCGCGAACGTTAGCGTGCAGGTCTTCAAACTCGACTTTGCTCACGTCCAGGCGCAGCTCGGTGCCGTCGCTGGTTTGCTCTGGCTTGGCGTCGGCGGCGAGCAAATCGTCGATGTTGCTCACCCCTTTGGCATCACGGGTGTAGTTCAGGCGCAGGCCGCGTGCGGAAATGCGGTCCACGACCAGTGTCTTTGAGAGCAGCGGCCACAACGCTACCGACAGCGAGGCTTCATCGAGCGCGAAGAACTCGGCTGCGCTGCGTTGCTCGCTCAAACGTACGTCAGATACTTGCAGTTCCAGCCGTGGAAACACCGACAACTCGAGCGGCCCGCCTATCACCAGCGCGCGCTCATGGTGCTGCTGCATCCAGTCGATGGCCAGCGCCTTCGCGCGCTCGGCGTCGAAGGTGCTGACGAGCCAAGTCAATACGCCGGCCAGGGCCAGCAACAGTGCGCCGAATGCAAACAAGAGATTGCGCAGCAAAGGTGATTTCATGCGCGTGGCCTTTCTGGACGAGTTGATGCGGGAAACCCGATTTTGCCTGCGATCTCTCAGGCCGCGCCACTCTCTACAATTAAGCACCATGGAAGGCTTTGACGTTTGTGTGCGTGGCGCGGGCATCGTGGGCAAAGCCCTTGCGCTCTCGCTCGCGCGCCTGGGCCTGCGGGTGGCACTGCAGCCCGAGGGCGAGCCGGCGCCAGGGCCGGATCTCAGGGCTTATGCGCTCAACGCGGCGTCGGTCTCGCTGCTCAAGCGCTTGAATGTCTGGGACGCGATTGCGCCGCACGCCGCCACGCCCGTGCACGACATGCACATCGAGGGCGACGCGGCAGGTGCCGGGCTAGATTTTTCGGCCTGGGATCAATGCGTGGCCGAACTGGCCTGGATCGTTGACGCGGCAGCACTTGATGGCGAACTGTCGGCGGCGCTGCGCTTTGCACCGCACGTCAAGGTATTGAGCAGTCCCGTGCCCGAAGCGGTGCTGATGGCCGTTTGTGAGGGCAAGTCTTCGGCCACCCGGTTGGCCTTGGGCGTGCGCGTCGAGAGTCACCCTTACGGGCAACGCGCCATTGCTGCACGCCTGGTGGCACAGCATCCGCACCAGAACACGGCCCGCCAGTGGTTCCTCAGCCCCGACGTGCTGGCGCTGCTGCCGCTGAACACGCCCGAGCAGGAACGTTCGTTCGCGCTGGTGTGGTCGCTGCCCGACGAACGGGCTGAGGCTATGCTCAAGCTCGACGGCGACTCGTTCGAGCGCGCCTTGTCGGAGGCGACCGGTGGCGCTTGCGGTGGCTTGAAGCTCGCCAGCGAACGCGCATCGTGGCCCTTGACATTGGCGCGCGCCGAGCCCTGGTCTGGCCCAGGTTGGGTGCTGCTGGGCGATGCCGCACACGTGGTGCATCCGCTCGCAGGCCAGGGCTTGAACCTCGGTCTGGCCGATGTCATGGCCTTGGCCGCGGTGATCGAGCAGCGCGAACCCTGGCGCGCGCTGGGGGACGCCAAGCTTTTGCGCCGCTACGCGCGCCAGCGAGCCACCCCAACTTGGGCAATGAGCCGTGTCACCGACGGCTTGTTGCATCTGTTTT
>JAOTTZ010000039.1 GCA_029864165.1 Burkholderiaceae bacterium | reverse complement strand
TCTGAAGTTACTCAGCGCGCGTCGCAGCATGAGCCGATCGCCGTGAACAGCCGGCGCGCTGCCTTCGAGCTTGAGGGCAACATCGGCATCTTCGGCCCAGGCCTCGAAATAGTCGAACAGCGCCCGCACCTCGACGGCAAGATCGACAGTTGCCATTTCTGGCTTGCTCAGGTCGTTGTCCGCTTGGGCCAAGAAGAGCATGTTGCCGATCATCTTGCCCATGCGGTCCAGTTCTTCCAAGCTGGAGTACAGCACCTCTCGGTACGCGGCAGGGTCGCGCGCCTTGGTCAGGGCCACCTGGGTTTGTGTGGTCAGGTTGGTCACGGGAGTGCGCAGCTCATGCGCAATATCGGCGGTGAAATGGGTCAGTCGATTGAAGCTCGCTTGCAACTGATCGAGCATTGCATTGAACGACTTCACAAGCGGATTGAGTTCAACCGGCACCGCCGCAGACTCGATCCGAACATGCAGTTGCTCCGATGTGATGCCACGCACGGTGGCGCTGATGTTGCGCAACGGCGCGTGCCCCCAGCGAACGGCCAGCCACGCGGCGAGCACCGATATCGCGCAGGCGATCACGGTCACCCACCAGAGTGCGCGGCGTAGTTCTTCTAGATAGCGCAGGTGTGCGTCTATCGCCACCGCGACGATCACCTTGTCACCCCGCATGTCCAGTACCGCACCTCTGAATGACCGACTTCCGACAGTCCACATGCGCAACGCATCCATGTCCAGTTGCGCCGAGGCCGGTGTCGGTGCTGCTGCTTCTGTCAAGCCCGCCGGCGTGGTATCGAACAGCGCCGTGCCAGCTGCGCTGTGCACGCTGAAGTAAACGCCGTGATGACCCGCCACGGCCCGCGCCAGGCGCGCTGCTAAATCATGCCGGTCCACTGCTGAGGGTGTGGGCCCCAGCGCGGCCGCCAAAGATTCGGCCACCGCGTTCAGTTCGCCCAAGTCCTGTTCGACAAAATGCTGTTCGATCGAGCGCGCAATCAGTACGGTGAAGGTCACGAACACGACGCTGAGCGCGACGCCGACGACGGCGGTGATGCGCAGCGCCAGCGACAGCGGGCGTTGACGTGGCCGGTCAACCGGCATCGGGCAGGTCCAGCGCGTAGCCCATGCCACGCACAGTCTGAATCAGCTTGGGCTCGAAACCTTCGTCGACCTTGGCGCGCAGGCGTCGGATGGCGACGTCGATGGCGTTGGAATCGCTGTCGAAGTTCATGTCCCACACCTGGGACGCGATCAGCGAGCGCGGCAGCACCTCGCCTTGATGCCGCAACAGCAGCTCCAACAGCGCAAACTCCTTCTGAGTCAGGTTCAATTTTTGGCCCGCGCGGGTGGCGCGGCGGCGCGTGAGGTCCAGCACCAAATCGGCCAGTTCCAGCCGGTTTGCCAACAGCGGTGCACTGCCACGGCGCAATAAGGTTCGCACGCGGGCCAGCAGTTCAGAAAACGCGAACGGTTTGACCAGGTAGTCGTCCGCCCCCAACTCCAGGCCCGCGACCCGATCTTCCACACTGTCGCGAGCGGTGAGAAACAGCACCGGTGTGCGCCGACCAGCCTGGCGCAGCGATTGCAAGATGCGCCAGCCGTCGACGTCGGGCAGCATCACGTCGAGCACGATCAGGTCATAGTCCTCGGTCATCGCGAGATGGTGGCCGTCCAAGCCAGTGCGTGCAAGGTCGACAACGAAACCGGCCTCGCTTAAGCCTTGGCGCAGGTAGTCGCCGGTCTTCGTCTCGTCCTCGACCACCAGCAGTTTCATGTGCGTTCCAGACTCCCAATCGGTCGAGCGAGCATGGGCCCTTGCCGTACGTGCAATGTACGCAACGCCGGTTGCCGCTCAGATGACCCGTTCATGACATCAATGTAATGCTGCCGTCATGGTGGGGTTGCGAGGCCAGCATTAGGATGTTGGTCAACCTATTCTGAAGCTTTGGACGAAAGCAGCCCATGCGTGCGAACAGTTCCTCCACCCCGGCCCTTGCGCCGCTTGCTCGGCGCCGCTTTGTCACCGGCTTGGCCGCAGGCGGCGTCATGCTCAGCTTGTCACCCTTTGTACGACCCGCGCGTGCCGCGGCCGGCCCGGCGACGACCGGCGGTGCAGCCGTGCTGCGCGGAACCGAGTTCAGCCTCGTCGTTGCCGAGTCGCCGGTCAATTTCACCGGCGCGCCGCGCATGGCGACCACGATCAACGGTTCGATTCCCGCGCCCACATTGCGCTGGCACGAAGGCGATACCGTCACCCTTCACGTTACCAACCGGATGCGCGTGGCGACTTCCATTCACTGGCACGGCATCATCCTGCCCTACCAGATGGACGGCGTACCCGGCATCAGCTTTGCCGGCATTGCCCCCGGCGAAACCTTCACTTACCGCTTCAAGGTTGAGCAAAGCGGCACTTTTTGGTACCACTCGCACTCGGGCATGCAGGAGCAAACGGGCATGTATGGCGCCATCGTCATTGACCCGCGCGACGGCGAGACGATTCGTGCCGACCGCGACCATGTAGTGCAACTGTCAGACTGGACCGACGAGGACCCCATGCGTGTCCTCGCCAAGCTCAAGGCCCAGGGCGACTACTACAACTTCAACCAACCCACCGTGGTCGATTTCTTTCGCGATGCGTCCAACGACGGTATGAAGGCCGCCTTGGACAAACGCCGGATGTGGAACCAAATGCGAATGAGCCCGAGTGACCTGGGCGACTTGTCTGCCACCACCCTGATCTATTTGATGAACGGGTCGACCCCGGCGGGCAACTGGACGGGGCTGTTCGGCCCCGGCGAGCGGGTGCGCCTGCGCTTCATCAATGGCGCTGCCAATACGTTCTACGACGTTCGCATCCCGGGCCTAAAGCTCATTGTGGTGCAAGCCGACGGCGTAAACGTCGAGCCGGTGACGGTGGACGAGTTTCGCTTCGGTCCCGGTGAGACTTATGACGTCATCGTTCAGCCCAAGGAAGACGCCTACACCGTGTTCGCGCAATCGATGGAGCGCAGCGGCTACGCGCGCGGAACGCTCGCCGTGCGCCCCGGGCTCGACGCACCCGTTCCACAGCCCGACTCTCGCGAATCGCTGACCATGGCCGACATGATGGGCGCCATGGGTGGCATGGCGGGAATGGAGCACGCGAGGACGCCCGGGATGGATCACGCCGCCATGGGCCACAAAGCCGGTATGCACCACGGCGGCATGGCGATGGACCATAGCCAGCATGCCATGGGCGGGGCAGCCAACGCAGCAGCCAGCACCAAGGTGCGCCACGCTCGCACCGAGTACGGCGCCAGCACCGACATGCGAGTGGACATGCCGCGCACCAACCTCGACGACCCAGGCGTTGGTTTGCGCGACAACGGCCGCCGCGTGCTGACGTTGGCGGATCTGCACACTGTCGGCGGGCCGATGGACCCGCGCGGTGCCGAACGCGAGATCGAACTGCACTTGACTGGCAACATGGAACGCTACAGCTGGTCGCTAGACGGGCTCGAGTTCGGCCGGTCTACCCCCGTGCACCTGCGCTACGGCGAGCGCGCGCGCGTCATCCTGCACAACGACACCATGATGACGCACCCAATGCACCTGCATGGGATGTGGAGCGAGTTGGAGCAGCCCGACGGCCGCTTCCAAGCGCGCCGCCACACCATCCCCGTGCAGCCGGCGCAGCGCATCAGCTTTCTCGTCACCGCCGATGCGCTCGGCCGCTGGGCCTGGCACTGCCACCTGCTGCTGCACATGGACTCGGGCATGTTCCGCGAAGTGGTGGTGGCATGAACGACTTTGAAGTTCGAGTCAGCACTGCGGTGAAATACCTGCGCATGCATGCACTGGCGGCAGTGGCCATCGCGCTCGCTACGACGGTGGCGATGGCAGCTACCGACGCGCCACAGCCTGAAGCAGGGCATGCCGGGCATCATGGCGACGCTCCAGCCGCGTCGGCACCAGCCAGCGGCCCGGCCATGGGCCATGGCGACATGCAGATGGACATGAAGATGCAAGGCGGTTCGCCGCCGCCGGACGCACGCGACCCGCATGCCTATTCAGGCGGCTACACGCTGCAATCCGGACCCTACGTTTTGGGCTCCGAACGCCAACTGCGCCTGGCCGACGAGAAGGCCTTTGGCACGGTGCTGTTCGACAACCTGGAAGCCGTGCGCAGCCACGGTAACAGTTCTGCCGCCTACGACGCTCTTGCACGCTTGGGCCGCGACTACGACAAGCTGGTGATCAAAGCCGAGGGCGAAGTCGACGATGGCAAGGTTCACGAGGCCCGCACCGAAGCCTTGTGGAGCCACGCCGTTGCCACCTTCTGGGACACCCAACTGGGCGTGCGCCAGGACAGTGGCGTTGGACCCGATCGCACCTGGCTTGCCCTGGGCGTGCAGGGTCTGGCGCCTTACTGGTTCGAAATCGATGCCACGGCCTATGTCGGCGACGGCGGGCGCACAGGGCTGCGCCTGGACGCAGAATACGAACTCCTGATCACGCAAAAGCTGATCGTGCAACCGCACATCGAGGCCAATCTCTTCGGCAAAAGCGATGATGAGCGCGAGATCGGCAAGGGTTTGTCCGATCTGACTGTTGGCGTTCGCCTACGCTACGAATTCACGCGCCAGTTCGCGCCCTATGTCGGCATTGAGTGGGCTGGCCGCTTTGGCGATACGGCTGATATAGCGCGCACCGCCGGCGAGCGCACACACGAGACCCGCTATGTTGCCGGCGTGCGCTTCTGGTTCTGATTGTTTTCCCAACCCTTTGGCATCGTCCCCTTCACGTTCCTTGCATCATTCACACGGAGAGAACCTCATGAAGATCACGCGCAAGTCGATCTCGGCCCTGGCCCTCGCGGTACTACCGGCGCTGGCCCCGGCCACCGGTAACCACGGCGCGCACGGCGACAAGCACGATGGCACGGCCGCGCGCGCCGGTCACGACATGGCCGGCATGCACGAGGACATGCACGAGTCGATGGCCGGCACGGCGGGCGACCCCGCCCAGGTCAGCCACACCCTTGCCGTCGAAATGGATGACACGATGCGCTTCACACCCGACAAGATCAGCGTCAAGGCTGGCGAGACGGTGCGCTTTTTCATCATCAACAAGGGCAAGATCGCGCACGAGATGATTATCGGCACGGCCGATGAGCTCGAAGAGCACGCCGAGATGATGCGCAAGATGCCCAACATGGTGCACAAGGATGCGAACCAGATCAGGCTTGCCCCGGGGCAGCGTGGCGGCATCGTGTGGCGGTTCGCCAAGGCGGGCACGGTGAGCTATGCCTGCCTGGTGCCTGGCCACATGGAGGCCGGCATGGTGGGAACGGTCGAAGTGAAGTAATGGCAGATGCGGCGTCAACCCGGCCCCGACCGGCCCATCAACGCCTCAATGATGGGGCACGTATGCGATTGCCCCGTCGTCAGGCACTGATCGAGCAACTCTTCCAGCGTCTTTCGCATCCGCGTCAGGTCGGCAAGCTTGGCGCGGATCTGTCCCAGCCGCGCCGTTGTCACGGCCTGCACGGCACGTCGGTTGCGGCCGTCAGCCAGGTCCAGCAGCGTGGAGACCTCCTGCAGCGAGAACCCCAAGCCCTGCGCCCGTTTGATGAAGCCGATGCGATCGACGAGGGTGGGCGGGTAGTAGCGTACGGCCCCCGTCGGTCGGGGTACCGGCAAGAGCCCTCGGCCTTGGTAATAGCGGATGGTCTCGACACCCACCTGCGCGGCTTTGGCCAGGCGTCCGATCGTCATCGGCGCGGCGGCCTCTTGAATTGCATAGGTACCGTTCATGCCCTGAAGCATAGCGGCCAATGCTGTACTTCACCCCAGCGTTCGGTTGATGCAGATCAACGCTCGGCCGTGGTGCCTGCCTAGTATCGATCTCACGGACATGACGCTGAAATGCACCACTTTTTGGAAACTCGCCCCAAATCCGACTTGACTCTGTACCCAGGTACAGAGCGCAGACTCGGAGACTACGCTCTTGTCGGTGCGTTGCACCACAGACAGGGCGATCAGCTTTGACCACAATCCCATATTTCAACCAGGAGTCATACATGAAACTCGTTCAATCACTGTCCACGTTCGCCGCCATCGGCGTTGCCGCGATAGCTACATCGGCCTGGGCTGCCAAAGACGACCAGCACGACAGCCACCATCCAGCCTCAACCACTGCTGCCCAAGTCGCACAGGCAAAGCCTGGCAATTCCGAACCCGGTAAGTCCGGCATCAGCGGAATGGCCGGCATGGACGCTCACATGAAGACCATGCGCGAGATGCACGAAAAGATGATGGCGGCGAAGACGTCCGAAGACCGCAACGCTTTAATGGCTGAGCACATGAAAGTTATGCAGGAAGGCATGACCATGATGAATCGCATGGGGTCTGGCGGCAAGGGCGGGATGATGGGCATGGGTGGCATGAAGGGTGGCGCCGCATCGTCAACCGACATGGCGACACGCCACGAGATGATGGAAAAGCGTATGGACATGATGCAGTCCATGATGCAGATGATGATGGACCGCATGGCACCAGTCCCGGCAACGAAGTGAGAAGAAGCGATGAGCACCACCCTCCAAGCGGTTTCCGCGCAAAATGTGCCGGCCTACGGCTTCCACTGCGAAATAGCCGACAAGGACTTTGCACGGGCGGTAGGCCGCGTGACCGAGGCACTCAAATCCGAGGGCTTCGGCGTGCTGACCGAGATCGACGTCCAGGCGACGATGAAGGCCAAGCTTGGCGTCGACGGGCGGCCCTACCGCATCCTCGGTGCCTGCAATCCGCCGTTGGCCCACCGCGCCCTTGAGGCCGAGCCCGACATCGGCTTGCTGCTGCCTTGCAACGTGGTCGTGCGCGAAGAGGCCGACGGTCGTCTTGTCGTCGCGTTCATGGACCCGGTGGCCGTGCTGCAGATGACCACCAATCCCGAGGTTGCGCGAGTTGCCCACGAGGTGCGCGGAAGGTTGGAGCGAGTTAAATCGGCGTTGATCGCAGACGTTAGCAAGAAACCTGAGGGCTGAGGAGGTGCACATGTTCTACGAAGGTGGCCATCACATGGGCGGCATGCATGCCCTGTGGTGGCTCTTTTGGCTGGTGTTGATCGGCGTGATCGTGTTCTACGGCTGGGGGAGTCCCAGCGTGCAGCGCCGACGCCCGCGCGAGACGCCGCACGAAGTGCTGCGCCGTCGACTTGCCAACGGGGAGATCACGCCGCAGCAGTACGAAGAGCGCAAGACGCTGATCGATCGCGACACGGGGGGCAAGAACTGAGGCAAGCGCACGGACGAAATATGCCCATCGACCCCCTGACCTTCGCACGATGTCACGGTTTAAGTTGGAGATGGAGGTCGGTGTCTTGCACCGATCGATCAAGAAAGGAAGCTTCCAAATGACGACGCCCCATTACGAACATCACCCCGCTTCGCCGCGCGCATCTGGAATGGGCGGTCCGGTTAAAGTCGCCCTGTTGATGGTCGCCATCGTCGGTGGCTTCTACCTGCTGCGCGAACACTGGAACCATGTTGCCGGCAACTGGATTTACCTGTTGCTGCTGGCCTGCCCGCTGATGCACTTGTTCCATGGCCACGGCGGGCATGGTGGACACGGTGGTCGTGGCGCGCCATCCGGCAAGCGTTCCGACAAGGGGGAATAAGGCCATGGACATGCCCTCACGCGATGACCACGCCGGGCACGCGCATCGCCCCCCGTCATCGGTACCCAAGGCCAACGGCCTCAAGGACCCCGTGTGCGGCATGGCCGTGACCGAGCAGTCCGAGCATCACGTCGAGCACGCAGACCGGCCCTACTATTTCTGCAGCGCAAAGTGCCAGGCCAAGTTTGTCGCCGAGCCTGCGCGCTATACCTCAGAAGCTGACGCACAGCCGCCTGCCGACTCGTCTGCGCCAACGCCGGGCACGATCTACACCTGCCCGATGCACCCAGAGATCCGACAGGATCATCCTGGTAGCTGCCCGAAGTGCGGCATGAGCCTCGAGCCGGTGCTGCCTGCGCTCGAAGATGAAGAAAACCCGGAGTTGATCGACTTCCAGCGCCGCTTCTGGTGGACATTGCCATTCACCGTAGTGGTGATGGTCCTGGCCATGGCAGGCCACCAGCTGGCCTGGTTCGAGCCCCGCATGCAGACCTGGATCGAACTCGTCGTGACGCTGCCGGTGGCCCTGTGGGCGGGCTGGCCGTTCTACGTGCGCGGTGTGAATTCGGTCGCCAACCGCAGCCCCAATATGTGGACGCTGATCGGACTGGGTACCAGCGTGGCATTCGTCTATAGCGTTGTCGCCACCGTGGCCCCGCAGATCTTCCCGGCCACCTTCGTGGTTCAGGGCAGCGTGGCGGTGTACTTCGAGGCGGCTGCCGTCATCATCTCGTTGACCCTGTTCGGTCAGATTCTTGAGTTGAAGGCGCGCTCGCAGACCTCGGCAGCGATCAAGTCGCTGCTCGGTCTGGCGCCCAAGACCGCGCGCCGCATTGCGACGGATGGCAGTGAAGCGGATGTGCCGCTGGCTGAGGTGCATGTCGGCGACCTACTGCGCGTGCGCCCGGGAGAGAAGGTGCCGGTCGACGGTGTTGTCGTCGAAGGCAGCAGCGCGCTTGACGAATCGATGCTGACGGGCGAGCCACTACCGGTGACCAAGCGCGCGGGCGACAAGCTGATCGGCGCCACGATGAACACGAGCGGTGCCTTGGTAATGCGCTCCGAGCATGTGGGCTCGGCCACCGTGCTGTCGCAGATCGTCCAGATGGTAGCCCAGGCACAGCGTTCGCGCGCGCCCATGCAGCGCATGGCCGATGTCGTCGCGGGCTACTTCGTGGTGACGGTTGTTGCCGTTGCATTGCTGACGTTCTTCGCCTGGGGTGTGTTCGGACCGCAGCCAAGTTGGGCCTTCGGCCTGATCAACGCGGTGGCGGTGCTGATCATCGCCTGCCCCTGCGCGTTGGGCCTCGCCACGCCGATGTCGATCATGGTCGCTACCGGTAAAGGTGCGACGCATGGCGTACTGTTCCGCGACGCGGCGGCGATCGAGAACCTGCGCAAGATCGACACCCTGATTGTCGACAAGACCGGGACGCTGACCGAAGGGCGTCCAACATTCGAGCGCGCTGTTGCGGCCCAGGGGTTCGACGACTCCGAGGTACTTCGCCTCGCCGCCAGCCTGGACCAGGGCAGCGAGCATCCGCTGGCCGCAGCCATCGTCGCGGCCGCCCGCGAGCAAGGGCTGAGTCTGGCCAAGCCCGAGCAGTTCGATTCCGAGTCGGGCATCGGTGTGCGCGGCCAAGTCGAAGGCAAGGCGCTGGCCCTGGGCAACACGGCGCTGATGGAACAGCTCGGCGTGCAGGTCACCGCATTGACTGCACAGGCCGAGGAACTGCGCGGCCAGGGTGCCAGCGTCATGCACCTGGCGGTCGATGGCAAGCTGGCTGGTCTCCTGGCGGTATCCGATCCCGTCAAGGCGACGACGCTCGACGCCCTGACGGCCTTGCGCGAGTCGGGCCTGCGCATCGTGATGGCCACCGGCGACGGTCTGACAACGGCACGCGCCGTCGGCAAGCGTCTGGGCATAGCCGAGGTGCATGGCGAGGTCAAGCCGGCCGACAAGCTGGCTCTGGTCGAGAGGCTGCAAAAGGAGGGGCGTGTCGTCGCGATGGCCGGCGACGGCATCAACGACGCACCCGCGCTGGCGCGAGCCGAAGTGGGCATTGCGATGGGCACCGGCACCGACGTGGCCATGAACAGCGCCCAGCTCACCCTCGTCAAGGGTGACTTGCGCGGCATCGCGACCGCCCGCGCCCTGTCGGTGGCGACCGTG